>JBKPML010000181.1:0-8397 GCA_046732135.1 Actinomycetota bacterium | reverse complement strand
GGATGATGCGGTACGGCAACATGTTCCGCGTCGCCGACTGCCCCGCAAACGGATTCCAAAACCGCATGTCGTCGGTTGATCTCCGCCATTTGATCAAAGAGCGCGCAGTGCACTCGGACATGGTCATGTGGACCGCCACGGATCCGGCCGAGGATGCCGCAGAACAGCTTCTTTGTACTGCGTTCGCAGTACCGCAGATCAGCATGTTGTTGTCTGAGCTGCCGGATGATCACACAGCGATGCTGCGGCACTATCTGACCTGGTGGGCTGCCCAACGTGACGTGCTTCTCCGGGGACAGCTGTGGGCACCGCGACCAGATCTCGGCTACCCCTTGGTCACCGCAGTCAAGGACCACCACTCAGTGACCATCAGTTATGCCTCTGAGAGCGTGATCAACGTCCGTCCCGGCCGAACCACTATTGCCAACGCCACCGGAAGCGGCAGCGTGGTCGTAAATCTGACTGCTCCAGCAACGGTCGAGGCGATCACCGACTGCTTCGGAATTCCCCATCCAAACCCTGGCTATCTACCGGCGGGCCTGCATCATTTTTCGCTGCCCCGGGGTGGCAGCTGCGTATTCCAGAGCTAAGGCAACCCAATCGCGGTCGCAGAACTGGATAACTTCCGGCGATCCGCCGTTGCTCAATGGTGGTTGGGGTAACCACCGGCGGGCACCGAGACGGTCGTGCTCAGCACCTGACCGGTACGCGGGCCGGTCGTGAGCCGGTTCAGGTTGTCCATGAAGTCCTCGTCCATGTGCCAGTCGGCGGTCAGTATGAAAAGGGTTTGACCGTCCGCACCGCCGAGCGCGCAAGCGAACCCAGACTGATCGAGCGGAATGCGATCAAGCACCTGGCCGCCCTGAGCTACCCGCACACAGCACGACTCGTTCTCGATCCAACTGGGCGTCCATACCGCACCGTCGGCATCCATGCAGATTCCGTCGGCCAACACGTCAGCGAAGGTCCTCCGGTTAGCGAGGTCACCGCTATCTGTGATGTCAAATGCAGTGAGTTTGCCCGCGAAAGATTCCGCGATGATCAAGGTCGAATTGTCTTCGGTCACCGCCATTCCGTTAGGAAAGGCGATGCCGTCGGCGACCTGACGCACAACGCGATCAGGGGTGATCGCTGCGATGAAGCCGGGCGAGACGCCCTCGTCGGGGTAGAAGTCTGAGCCGCCGTTCACCCAGATGGTGCCGCGGCCGTCGACCACGATCTCGTTCAGACCGCCGGGCAGGCCGCTTAGATGAGCATGATCGATCAAAGAGCCGTCCGGCTCCTGCCGCAGCAGCCGCTGCTCCGGGCCCGCGACAACCAGCAACTGACCATTGGGTAGCCAATCGATGGAGAACGGGATGGTGGTGGGCACCCGGGTAGCGAGCTCGCGATGCCCCTGTTCGTCGAGTGTGAGAATCTCTGCCGCGCCCCAATTCGACAACCACAAGCGGTCGTCATGCCAGCGGGCAGACTCGCCGATGACCAGGTCGGTAGCCAGGACACGCGGTTCGGACATGTCGATCTCCTCATCACGACTTCAGGCGCAGAAAGTGCACTGTGGCTGGCGGTCTGCTCTCACTGTCCAGGGTTCGTGACCGCTGTCGGGATGTTGTGGTTGTGGTGGAACAGGTTCGTGGGGTCGTAGTGGGTCTTGACCTGGATGAGCCGGTCCCAGGTCGACTCCGGGTAAGCCTGGCGGACGCCTGCCGGATCCTCGTCGGTGAGGAAGCCGACGTATGCGCCGTTGTCGCTTTGGTGCAGGGCTCGTGCGAACTGGTCGACCCAGGCCTGGCGCAGCGGCTTATCAGCGGGCCCATCGTAGAAGCTGGCGACGTTGGCCATGATCGCCGAGCGGCGGTGAGCAAATGCTGTCGCCTCGACGGGTACGCGCGCCATTGCTCCACCAAGCACCCGCAGCTGGGCCGCCCGCAAACTGGCGTCCGAGGCCTGCAGGAACTCGATGATCGTCGCGGCTACCTGGTTATCGACGTGGTCGAGGAACATCGTCTGGGACACCGCGGCAGGGTGATAGTTGGGGTCCTCAGGCGGGTAAATCTCCGGGTACGCCATGGGCTTGATGAGGTCGGCGAGGGGAGTCGCCAACGACCGGAACGGCGCGACCGCGCGCTGGCCCGCCTCGACGTCGCCGGCATAAACCATCAGGGCCATGATGATCAGCTCGCCGTAGTGCTCAGCGGGGACAAACGGCATCGGTGGCGCGGGCATGACGTTGGCGATGGTCGACAGCTCCTCTGGGGCCGCCTCGGCTAAGGCGATGAACTCGGCGACCACGTCGGCGCTGGCCGGCAGCAGCAGCATCCCGCCAACGACCTCGGCCATCGGGTGCAGTCGAAACTGGAACCTTGTCGCAACACCAAAGTTGCCGCCGCCGCCGCGCAGCGCCCAAAACAGGTCCGGGTGGTCTTCGGCATCGACACGCAGCAGCTGGCCGTCGGCGGTTATCACCTCGGCGGCCAACAGGTCATCGATGGTAAGGCCGTGCTTTCTGGCCAGGTAGCCGACGCCGCCAGCGAGGGTGATGCCGCCGATGCCGACCGAGCCGGTGTCGCCGAACCCGGTCGCCAGTCCGTGCTCGGCCGCGGCAGTGGTGTACTCGCCAGCGGTCAGGCCGGGTTCCGCCCATGCGGTACCCGCCTCCGCGTTGAGGTCGAGCGCGCGCATCGCCGAGAGGTCCAGCACGATCCCGCCGTCGACGACGCTGTGCCCGGCCGGGCTGTGACCGCCGCTGCGGATCGCCAGCTCCAGACCCGTATCGCGTGCCAGCGCGACGACCCGTGCGACATCGGCCGCGTTGGCGGCCTGGACGATCACCTGAGGGCGGCGGTCGAAGCCACCGTAGAAGGGCGTCCGCACCCGGTCGTAGGCGGGATCATCCGGCGTCACCACCGGGCCCCTCACCTGCGCACGCAGTCGGGAGATCGAGATGCCGTTCAGCTCGGAGAGTGCCATCGCAAACTGGCTCCTTCCATGGTCGGAGAGGTTCAGTGTCGTGCCATCGCCGACGGAGCACGTGGCGCCCCGATTCTCAACGATGCCCACTCAGACTCCGACCGGGCGCAGAACTCATCGGTCGACTACAGGATCGGCCACGACCTCGACCCAGCCTTCGAACCCTGGTCTGGCACGTCCCTGGAGTGGATCGACAAGACGAGTGGTTGGAGGATGACCCTATGTCACAGGTACGACGCTTCCACTATCTCGGCGTCACCGCCGCGGACCTCGATTGAGCAGTGGAGCCGCAACATGGGAGAACTAGCAACTAAAGGGGTCATGGACCGCTACTTCGAGCGCATGGGCGCAGGTGAGGACTTTTCTAACTGCTACATCGCGGATGTGACGTGGACAACGTTCGACGACGGGCGTCAAGTGCACGGGGCCGGCCCTGTCCGGGAATACCTCATGGCTCTGCATGGAAACATGGCTGACGCGCGAACCCGAAGCCTTATCTTCGCCGACAGCGCCGCCTACCTTGAAGGGGATTGCGCCGACTCGAGCACCGGCGGTGTCAACCGACTTGCCTATTGCGTTGCTTACGACATCACAGGCGACAAGATCAGCGCGATGCGGTGTTATGGCCCGATCGCGCATCTGGCAGCAAGCGATTCGGATCGAGTTCGGCTCACAAACTCCTGCTAGATGGACTGCTTCCGAAACGCTTCGCCGGAGGCTTTGGACTAATCGGTTTGGGACAGTAGCGGTCGCTCAAGCTCCTCCAACGCTCAAATACCGGTTGAACGTGGTGTCGAGAGCTTCCCACGCTCGGAGGTCTCGCTAGGTTGAGCGCCGAGCTGCCTGACGTCGCGGGCGCGGGCCGGTCGACGGGCAGCTTTCCTAAGGCTCAAGCTCCTTTATCGGTACCGACACAGTTGGCGCAAAGCTTGGTCAAACCACTTCCCGCATCACTCGTAAAGTCACGTTGGCCAGGTCGGCCCGACCGAAGCACTGTCCGGCGGCGTGAACCCGAAGCTCGACCGGGAAGACAGAGGCTTGGCTTACGTCGCCCGACCCACTGCCAGTCTCGACGCCATTCGGCAGCTGGCAAACGTAGCGGCTTCAATCCAGACCGGGAACTCCGGTAAGTATCAGCAAGTCGAACGTCTGGCGGGCAGCAAGGAAGCTGACCCGCATCCGCAATCCGCTGCTCCCTCGGTCGCGCTCCGCCAGCCTTAATAAGCTCCAGGATTTCCTCAAGCGCGCCGTCAGCATTTGTCGCCCGGTCGATCTTGGCGAACTTCGGCATGAGGGCCGTCAGCCCGTTCATCACCGCTGCGCTCACGATCGTGATTGCGGTCTTGACTCGGAGATCCTCCTCATGGCTCCATCGGAAACTGATAGGGGGTTCCAGACGCACGTCACGATATCCAGCACCCTCTGTGACTAAACGCAACCTAGTGCCATATTCAGGGTCCGCGCTCCGACGCCTGTAGCCGATCGGCTAGCGGGAGGGCAGCACCTCCATGAGTTGGTCGAGGGGTGCGGGATTGGAGTGCTGAACGATATGCGGAGACTAGGGCGGGCAATCTGCCGGGATGCGCTTGAGGCTGCGGCGCTCAGCGGCAGCTTCCACGAGATCTACGGGTGGAGCGGCGCTATGCGATAGACAGAAACGTGTGACCTGGAGTCGGCGGTGAACTCCGTTCCCGTCCAGTCTGCGTGCCTGGTTTCCAGCACGAATCCGGCGACCTGCGCCATCAGATCAAGTTCAGCCGGCCAGATGTAGCGGTGTGGGCTACGGAAGAGCTCAGCCTTCCTGTCTTCACCGAAACGAAAATGGTGGGAGACGACGTGCTGCTGCACCACGTCGTATGTGTCCAAGCCGATGTAGCCGGGCTCGATGTGGAACACGGTGGCTTGTTGGCCCGGTGGAAGCTTACGCAGCTCCGGAACCCACAGCTCGATCACGAAACGGCCACCCGGTGCGAGGTGACGGGCGGCGTTCCGAAAGCAGGCGACTTGTTCGGCTTGGGTCAGCAGGTTGGAGATCGTGTTGTAGACCAGGTAAACGAGCGCGTACTCGCCAGGGGCGCGGGCAGTCGCCATATCGCCAAGCACGACTGGGATCGCTGCTTCGTCTGCCTTGGTGCGCAGCCTTTCGACCATCGGAGGAGAAAGCTCGATGCCGCTGACAGGGATGCCTCGCTTGGCGAGTGGCACGGCGACGCGACCGGTTCCAATGGCAAATTCCAGCGCTCGGCCGTTGCCTGCTAGTTCAGCGAGTCGGTTAACCGCGGGCTCCAAGACCTCGGGCGCGAACATGCCGGAACCTGGCGTGTCATACCGCTGGGCAGTATCGGCGTCCCAGATCTCCTCGTGTCGCATGGCCCCTGACAATAAGTGATGCCGACTGGTAATGGGCTGGTCAGCTGAGGTGGACGACGGTAGAGGTGAGCCGCGCTTCTTCGGCAGCCCAGGTCACTAGGTGTGAGGTCAGGCTCTCTTCGGGGCTGGTGAGATGGTCCTCGGGCCGGCCGGAGACGAGCGCCTCGATGAAGGCACGGACGAGGCCGGTGTCGCCGCCCGCATGCGGGTCGTGCTCGTCGGAGCTTTCGATGAGATGCTCCTCGCGTTTCCCGGTGCGGAAGTTCAGCACCTCCACCTCGCGGCCATTGCCCTCGAGGTATCCGTGGGTGCCGAAGATCTTGGTCTGACGGAAGGCGAAGTCGGTGAATGCTGTCATCGTGAACGACGCGGTGGTGCCGCCTTCGTATTCGAGGTTGACCACCTGGTGGTCCACGACATCGTTGTCGCAGCGGTAGACGCAGCGACCGTAAGGACCTGTCCGCAGCGCATCCAGCACACCTTCTTCTGTGCGGGCGGAGGTGACAGCCTGCAAGGGCCACCGCTCGGCAGCGGCGTTACCTAGGCAGCCCAGATAGATCCTCTTGGCCGAGTAGGGACAATCAGGCTCGATGGCACAGTCAATGCAGCGCTCACCGGCACCGGAGGGGCGTTGCTCGGGACGAAAGTGATACAGGCCACCGAACGAGGACACCCGACGCGCCGGCCGCCCAACCAGATGGTTGAGCCAGTCGATGTCGTGCACACTCTTGGCCATCAACATAAACGTCGACTCGTCGGTGCGCCGCCAGTTGCCGCGTACGAACGAGTGGGCCTGATGCCACCAGCCGACCGGCTCGAGATGCTGCACTGACACGATCTGACCGATGACGCCCGAATCGAGGAGTCGCCGCAGCACCCGGGTGTATGGGGTGTAGCGGAGAACGTGGCACACGGCGAGTGTGACCCGAGCCGCCCGCACCGCTTCGACAATTAAGCGGCACATGTCGAGCGTCACGGCCATGGGTTTCTCAAGCAGCAGGTGGTAGCCCTGTTCGGCCAGTGCCAGGGCAGGCTCATGATGCAACCGGTCGAGGGTCGCGATCACGGCGGCGTCGGCGATTTGGGGCTGCTCGATGACGTCTCGCCAGTCCGAATACCGGCGCGCCGGTGGCACTGCGTGCCGCTCCGCGAGGGCGGTCCGGCGGCGTTCGTCGGGATCGGCCACGGCGGCGATGCGAACACGCGGGTCACGGGCGGCAAGGTCGGCATACCGCTGCCCACGGTCGCCCGCGCCTACGATCATGAGGGAGACCTGGTGGGCCATGTTGATCCTCTCTGTCTCCAGCCAGTTCGCCAAGGTTGCGATGTTCCCGAGGCGCACCTGTGCACGCGCTGCGTCATGACGGACGCAACCGAAGGTCCAAGGGCCACCGTCGACTACGCTCGCCCGTGATGATCGCCGCGCTGGCAGACCGCGTCCTGTCAATCGGGGCGGACTCCGCCGACTCGTCGGAGTTGCGCTTCCGCAAACGGCTGCTCGTCGGGATCGCGCTCTTCATCCTGCCAATTGGGTTCCTTTGGGGCTGCGTGTATTGGGTCGTGGGCGAGGAGGCGGTCGCGCTCACGCCGTGGGGTTATGTCACCGGATCGATTATCAGCCTCGTCGTGTTCGCTTGGAACCGAAATCTCGCCTTCCTGCGAACGGCGCAGTTCGTTCTGATCCTGGTCGCGCCCGCGCTCGGCATGATCATGCTCGGCGGCCTCGAGGACTCGAGCTTTGTGATCTTGTGGTCGCTTCTTGCGCCGCTTGGCGCAGTCGCCTTCGACCGACCCGCGCGCGCCTGGCCGTGGTTCGCGGCCTTCGTCGCCGTCGTGTTGCTCGCGGTCGTTCTCTCCGAAGTCGTGCGGCCGGACGGCGCAAACCTGCCCTATGCATTCGTCCTGACCTTCGATGTCCTCAACATCATCGCGGTGTCGCTGGTTGCGATGTTGTTGCTCATAACCTTCGCGCGAGGACGAGACGCTGCACAGGCACGCGTCGAGGCGCTCCTGCTAAACATCCTTCCCGAGGAGATCGCCCAGCGCCTGCAGGCCGAGCCCTATGCGATCGCAGACCACTTCGACGAGGCCAGCATCCTCTTCGCGGACGTCGTCGACTTCACTCCGCTTGCGAGCCGACTCGACCCGCGCGAGGTGGTCGAGATACTCGATCGTCTGTTCACGAGTTTTGACGAACTCGTCGACCGCTACGAGGTCGAGAAGATCAAGACGATCGGCGACTGCTACATGGTCGCGGCGGGGGTTCCCCGGCCTCGGTCCGACCACGCGCATGCGCTTGCCGACCTCGCGCTAGAGATGAAGGACTGCGCCCACACATGCCTGCCGGCAAGCGACCTACGGCTCCGGATCGGGATCAGCTCCGGCCCGGTCGTGGCGGGCGTAATCGGCCGCCGCCGCTTCCTCTACGACCTCTGGGGCGACACGGTGAACATGGCGAGCCGCATGGAGTCGCACGGGACATCAGACGAGATCCAGATCACGCGTCCGACCTGGGAGCTCTTGGGCGACGACTTCGTCACGGAGCCGATGGGGCTCGTCGACGTGAAAGGCAAGGGCAATGTGGAGACCTGGCGGCTCGTCAGCAGGAACGGTCGTTAGGGCTGGAGTGAGAGTGGTTAGCGCACGTCGGCCGCTCAGGAGGTTCTTTCTTGATCACAATATCGCCGTATGCTGAGGCCAACCCGTTCTTTCGTGCGATGCGACGAATGCCGGAGTGGCGGAGTGTCTCCTGGCTGTTTGCCAGGATCTTGCCGAGCATGGACCGCTTCGCGACGTTTGACGTGGTGGCCCGTTAGGCCACAGAAGTCGAGCGTGATCATTATTGGGCTCAGGCAGTCCGCATGTATCCCGCATGGAATGTTTACAAGGCGCGATCACTGCGTCCTGAGTTCCCGATTATGGTCTTGTCCCCAGTTGCAGGCACGGTCTGACCAGCGAGTTCTGTCGCGTTTCCGGTCTATCCTGTCAACCCCCAACGCGAGAAAGGCAAGCGATGACCACCGTGACTTCAGCCGACGGAACCAGGATCGACTACGA
>JBKPML010000180.1:0-4980 GCA_046732135.1 Actinomycetota bacterium | reverse complement strand
GCGCTGAGCAAAGCCCTGATGGTCGCCGCGTTGGCTGTCGTTGGATCATTCGGCATCGGCTTGCTGGTGACCATGCGATCAGCACCGGCAACCCGCCCGTAAATCTAGAATCCGCGGTCGCCCAGCACCTCAACTAGCGCCTGGTAGACAGCCGGTGGTCCCAATCAACTCCGACGTACATCCGACTCTTTCCGGGCGTGACTGCTGATCCCGACCAGTACGGCGCCGACCATCAGCATCGCGGCTAGCCCCAGCATCAGAGCGGGAAATCCAATCGGAAGCTGGGCTACCAGTGGACCGCACGAGGCTCCAGCGAACACGACCAGTCCATTAATTGCGAGCGCACCTCCGCGAGAAGCGCCGCCGCGACTGGAGACTACTGAGATCACCGCAGGCACGACAGTGGCTACGCCCAGCACAAAGAGGACGCTGGACACCACGAGCGCCCAGAGCGCACCGGCTGAGAAGGCCTCAGCTGCAAGACCGGCCGTGGCAAGCAGGAACCCGACGACGGCGACGCGGGTGCCGCCCTGGCGACCGACGAACCAGCCGGCCAGCGGAGCCAGCAGCATGGCAGGCAGCCCGGCGAGCCGTACCAGCAGCACGCCGGTGTGCTCAAGCCCGAAGTCCGTCCGCAGGAGTGGGCCGAGAGCTGCGTACATTGCAACAAAGCTCAACAGCACGGTGAACGATGCCGCGTTCACAAAGGTCAGCTCGCGCCGGACCGCCAATGCGGCCATGTCCCGGTACTTCTGACCCAAGCTGGCCGGAGGGCCGTGGCGGGCCGGCTCGAGCAGAACGGTGGCTATTGCGACAGCGGCGATCAAAAGCGCCGGGGCCGCCAGGCCGAAGACCCAGCGCCAGCCGAGGGTCTGCGCAACTGCCTGCGCGTAGATCTGGCCAAGGATGCCGGCAGCAAGAAATGAAGTTGATACCGCACCAATCCCGGTGGACCGCCAGCGCGGCGGTAGTGCTTCGCCGACATACGCCAGTGCCGCGGCGGCGAAGCTCGCCGCAACAAGGCCTTGCATCAAGCGAAGCAAAGCCACGATTGGCAGCGACCACGCCGCCGCGAGCCCTCCTGTCACGATCGCCAAGAGCACCATCCCTGGTATCAGGATCGGCTTGCGGCCGTAGCGGTCGGACAACGGACCCCAAATCAGAAAACCCAACCCGTACGCTGCTGCGAACGTCGTGCCCAATGCCGCTGCTGCCGCGGGGCCGCCACGCCCGAACGCGTCGCCAATGATCGGTGCGAGCGGAATGGCCAGGTAGAGCTGCATCAGCACCAACAACGCGCAACTGACTAGGACAGCCACCGGCGCGACAACGGGCGCCTGATCGCTGCCGGGCGTTGCACGGTCGCGTGGTGTCATGGGCTCCCCCGTCACGATCATCGCAGTGTCATCCACACGATGAGGAGGTTCGGTTCGGGATATTGATTCAGACTTGAAGTTGTGAATGGTGAAAGCAACGTCCTAGGTAGCGAACTGCAGCCCTGTGGTACCGACCCGCTCACCGGCTTTTATCGCGATGGCTGTTGCAGCTTTGGCCCAAGTGGGGCCGTTCATCTGGTGTGCGGGGTGATGACGGCCGAATTCCTGGAGCATCAGCTGAGCATGGGAAACGACTTGGTCACGCCCGTGCCGGAATACGGCTTCCCGGGCCTACAGCCCGGCGATCGATGGTGTGTTGTTGTCGACCGCTGGCTTCAGGCGCACGCCGCGGGAGTCGCCCCGCCGGTTGTCCTGGCGTCCACCAATGCCCGTGCGCTGGACGTGATCGACTTGGCCGTGCTGCAGCCGTACGCGGTCGATGTGCCGGAAGACCTCAGCTCACTGGAGTGAACCTTCAACGCCGGCGCAGCCAACCGGATCTGCGTGAGAAGCCGGCCCGTCTGGAAAGGCCGTCTATAGTCGCCACCTCTTCCGGTGTCAGCTCGATACGTGCTCCATCCGCGTTGGCCACGATGCGCTCGCGCCGTGCCGACTTGGGAATCACCACGAAGCCGTGCACCAAGTGCCAAGCGACGATCACCTGTGCGGTAGTCGCATCATGCTCGGAGGCGATCGCCACCAACGTGGCGTCCTTCAGGTTACTGACTTTGAACGGGCTGTAGCCCTCCAGTACGACACCGCGCTGCTGCAGTCCCGAGACGACATTCATGTCGTAGAGCGGCGGACCCCACCGGATTTGATTGACCGCCGGCGCCACGCCGGTCGCCTCGATCAGTTCGTCGATCTGGCTGAGCGAGTAGTTGCTAACCCCGATGGCTTTCGCCAGACCGTCCTGCTGTGCCCGAACGAACTGTTCCCACACCCTGGGCGCTGCCCGACCGTTGGGCGGCCAATGGATCAGCCAAAGATCGACGTACTCCAGCCCCAACTTGGACAGGCTGTCCTCCACTGTCCTGCGCTCCCGGCCAGCGTGGTCAGGCGGCAGCTTGGTGGTGACGAACAACGATTCCCGACGCAGAGCGGTCGAAGCTAAGGCCTTTCCGATGCCGCTCTCGGTGCGGTAGGCCGTCGCCGTGTCAATGTGCCGGTAGCCCGCATCGAGCGCATAGCCGACCGCTGCCGGCGCATCAGCGTTGCTGATTTGCCAGGTGCCGAATCCGAGCAGTGGCATGCGGCCGCCACTACTGAGAGCAGCAGCCGGCTCGGCGAAATTGTTCGTTGTCATAGTTCGCACGTTAGCCGGGCTGCCTGCAGGTCAAAGCTCATCGATGCTCCAGCCCGCTTTGGTGGATGACGCGCAGCAGGCGTGTCACAACCCGCGCCATACTCTCCCGCGCTCGGCCGAGGTATTTCCGGGGATCATTTGCGTCCGGATTATCGCGAAGACCTTCCTTGATCGAATCGGTGAAGGCGATGCTCAGGATTGTTCCGATGTTGATCTTGCGCATACCGGCCGCGATGGCCGCGGCCAAGTCGGCATCGGAAACGCCTGAAGATCCATGCAAGACAAGGGGCACGGATATTGCTTGATCAAGACGGGCAATGAGATCAGCATCCAGGACAGCAGTCCGCGACGTCATGGCATGCGAGCTCCCGACCGCAACTGCTAATGCGTCCACCCTGGTTTCGGCTACGAATTCCGCCGCCTGCTCTGGGTCGGTACGCACCCCTGCCGCGTGAGCGCTGGCTGCCTGGGTTTCCTTGCCGCCGACATAGCCGAGCTCTGCCTCGATGATCATGCCCCGCGAGTGAGCCCAACCCGCGGCCTTCTTCGTCGCGTCCACGTTGTCGACATAGGCCCGGTGACCGGCGTCGAACATGACCGAGCTGAAGCCGGCTTCCTTGCTCTGGTGCAGCAAACCTAAGTCCTGCACGTGATCAAGGTGCAGAGCAACCCGCACGCCCGACGCCTCGGCGAGCTTCGCCATGGCGGCCGCAATCGGACGCGGGTTGTCCGCGTGGAATTTTGTGGCGTTCTCGCTCAAGGACAGAATCACTGGGGCGGCCGCCGATTCCGCACCAGTGAGAATGGCTTCGGCGTACTCGATAGTGATCACGTTGAAAGCCGCGATGCCCCGGCGGAGGGCGACAGCCTCTGCCAGAAGCTCAGCGGTGGTGGCCAGCGGCATTGCGAACCTTTCGTCGGCGGTCCCGGGACCGGCATCTGCAATCATTCCGAATCAAGAAGAGGAGGGTGGTTCGTGGCACGACTGCTTGGCCTCGACATCGGCACAACTTCGGCCAAAGCGGTGGTTTTTACCGAGCATGGCCAGGTGGTCAGCGAAGGGCGTGCTCCGACGCCATGGATGACCCTGGCCACCGGAGTGGAACTGGCACCACGCGATCTCGTGGCAGCAAGCTGCCAAGCGCTGAACGAAGCAGTGGCAGCGGATGCCAGTTCGGAGCCGATCACCGGGGTGGGCATCACCAGCATGGGCGAGTCGGGAGTCCTCGTCGACCGATCGGGTGATCCGGTGGCGCCGGTGATTGCGTGGCACGATGGCCGCGACTCCGCCGAGGTCGCGGCGTTGCGTCAGGAGCTCGGTGAGGACCTGTTCTGTGCCACCACAGGGAAACCACTGCGCGGGCAGTTCAGCTTGACGAAGCACCGTTGGCTGATGCGCCATCATCAGGAACGGGCGTCGTCGGCAGTCCGCCGGTTCAACGTCGCTGAATACCTCGTAAAGATGCTTGGCGGTCAGGAGGCGTGCGAGCTTTCCCTTGCCTCGAGAACCGGATGGTTCGATATCGCCAAGCGGGCCTGGTGGCCGGACGGGCTCGACTTCTCTGGCGCCAGCGCAGCACTGATGCCGCCATTGGTGATGGCAGGTGATCCGGTGGGATCTATCGACTCGCGGCTAGTGGATCGGCGTCTGCAAGGGGCGGTGCTCACCCTGGCAGGTCATGATCATCAAGCCGCAGCGGTTGGTGCGGGCGCCATGACGCCGGGCGCAGAGCTGGACTCATGCGGTACAGCGGAAGCGTTGCTGCGGACAGTACCGCCAACGTTATCCGGCATCGAGATCATGAATCTGGCGAAGAACGGAGTTACCACCGACTGGTCCATTCAGCGCGGTAACTGGTCACTACTCGCGGCAACCGAAGGTGGACTCGCAATGCAACGCATCCTGGCCATGCTTGGTGTCAATCGTGAGAGGCTGGCGGCACTTGATCAGCAGGCGATCGAGGTGACGGCGAGCGGTATCCAGGTGAGCGGCATTGGATCGGATGCACTGTCGGTGTCGGGAATCCGCGAAGACGCGACTCCGGGTGCGATCTGGCGGGCTGTTGTCGCCGCAGCAACCGCGCAAGCATTTGCGCTTCATCGCGCCATGGTGGACGTTGTCGGACCACCGCTGGACCTGGTCGTCACCGGCGGCTGGTCACATAGCGAGGCCGTACTCGCGGCGAAGAGGGAGACGTTTGGCGCCTTCCGGTTCGCCGAAGCGTACGAGGCCGGGACCCGAGGGGCCGCTATTTACGCCGGTCGCGCGGCAAAGGTGCTGGAGCCGGACGAGACGTT
>JBKPML010000179.1:0-4239 GCA_046732135.1 Actinomycetota bacterium | reverse complement strand
GGCGCTGGACACGGCGACGGCCACGGCAACGGCCATGGTGACGAGGACGAGGTAGTGTCCGGCACCGAGTCGGAGCATCTGGCGCCCTAGATTCGCATTGAATCTAGAAGAATGCACCCGAGCCGGCTGGCTCGGGTGCACTGCTTTTCGCTACCTGTGTGATCGATCACTCTTTCTGTCCTAGTGGCAACGATCCGGCCGCTTGCTGCGTTACCGGTATTCGCGACTGCCGGTAGCTCCGGCGTCGCTGACTGGACGACCGAGTAGAAACCAACGTGAAGATGAGTATTGATCAACAGGACAAGTTTCGTACCAGCCAGGAAGTACCCGATCAGCCCCACCAAACCGACAACGACAAACCAGACAAGCGCAAGTTCGAACTGTCGCCGAGCCAGGTCGTCGGCGGCGCCTTGGCCGCGATGACGGCCGCAGCCATCGGCGCACGGCTCGGTTCAGCCGGAACCATCATCGGTGCAGCGGCAGCCAGTGTGGTCGCCGCTGTGTCGGGCGCCATCTACACCGCCTCGGTACGGCACACGCAGGAGAAGGTGCGAGTCATCTTGCCTGCTCGTTGGAAGACCGGTGGCAGTCATGCAACTGTGCAGCTAGTCAGCGACAGCTCACAGGCGAATGCTGCGGTGGCACCTGCGCAGCAGTTGGCGCGAGGCGACAGCTCAAAGCCGTGGCATCAGCGAGTGCGGCTGCCGTGGAAGAGTGCCGCGATCGCCGCGCTTCTCACGTTCGGCATTGCTGCCGTCGCAATCACCGGACTTGAGTTGGTCTCCGGCCACGCGCTGTCTGGAGACGACGGGACCACGACCATCACTGAGGTGAGCCGGCGCGCCCCCTCCGATCCTCCGACGTCTACCAAACAGGACAGAACGTCGAAGGACAACGCTCCTACGGCCACCTCTGGGCCGGCGGAGAGTGAGCGGTCGACCGAGTTGCCAACAGCTGCGCCGGAAGAAACCACATCATCGCGGCAGGCGCCGTCGGCGGCTCCTACCACCTCGGCCAGTGCACCAGCCTCGACACCTCCAGCGAGTACGCCTAGCAGCGAGCCGACCGGCTAACTAAGGGTCATAGCCATTGACGGTCCGCTGCGCCCGATCGCTTCGGCGGGCGGTGGCGGGCCAGGCGGAGTGCCATCACCGAACGGACGACCGCCCAGCGCCTCTCGGCCGTGGGGTGCCAGCCAGCCGCTCAGATCGGGTCCCTTGGGTACGATCTGCGTCGGATTGATGTCGGCATGCACCACGTAGTAGTGCCGCTTGATCTGGTCGAAGTCGGTGGTGTCGCCAAAACCGGGCGTTTGGAACAGATCGCGCGCATACGCCCACAGCACCGGCAACTCGCTGAGCTTGTGGCGATTGCATTTGAAATGGGTGTGATACACCGCATCGAATCGAGCAAGCGTCGTGAAGAGCCGAACGTCGGCCTCGGTGATGGTCTCACCCATCAAGTAGCGCCGATTTCTCAACCGCTCAGTCAGCCAATCAAGTCGGGCGAATAGCCGGTCGTACGCGGCGTCATAGGACTCCTGCGACCCAGCAAAGCCGCAGCTGTACGTGCCGTTGTTGACGTCGCGATAGATCAGCTCCATCAGCTCGTCCATCTCGGTGCGGAGGTGTTCCGGGTAGAGCTCGGGGGCACCAGGTCGATGGAAGTCGACCCACTCGGTCGAAAAGTCCAAGGTCATCCGCGGGTAGTCATTGGTGACCACGGCCTTGGACTCGACATCGACCACAGCCGGTGCGGTGACGCCGCCGTCATAATCGGGAAAGCGAGCAACGTAGGCCTGCTCAAGCCGCTCATAACCGAGCACCGGATCGACTCCGCCCGGATCCAGGTCGAAGGTCCAGCTCCGGCTATCGTGGACCGGCCCACACAGTCCCAAGGAGATGACGGTTTCGAGTCCAAGCAGTCGCCGGACAATCACCGCGCGGTTTGACCAAGGGCAGGCCAGGGCGGCAACCAACCGGTAGCGTCCGGGCTGAACCCGGTAGCCGTCACGGCCATCTCGGGTTATCCGGGTCTGAATGTAACTGGTGTCGCGGATGTAGTCGCTGCCGGCAGCGACGTACCGCCCTGAATTCAAGTTGTCCGGACTCACCCCGCAAACCTATGCGGGGGAGGGATTCGCCGCCAGAATGGACCGGTGCGATTCCTCCAAGACCCGCCGCCGTACGACCTGACGTATTCCGATGTCTTCATGGTTCCCAACCGATCTGGACTCGACTCCAGGCTTTCGGTCGACCTGAGCAGCACGGATGGAATCGGCACAACGCTGCCGCTAGTCGTGGCCAATATGACAGCCGTGTCGGGGCGGAGGATGGCTGAGACGATCGCGCGGCGTGGCGGAGTAGCAATCCTGCCCCAAGACATTCCCACAGATGTGGTCGCCAAGGTCGTCGGCAAGGTGAAGGCCTCCCACCCGGTTTTCGATACGCCAGTATCGGTCACTCCGCACACCACCGTCGGTGAAGCCATGTCCCTGCTGCCCAAGCGGGCACACGGCGCCGTGGTCGTCGTCGAGGGCGGCAGGCCGGTCGGAACGGTGAGTGAGGCCGACGCATCCGGTGTCGATCGCTTCGCCCAGGTTCATGATGTGATGTCGGCCGACATGCTGCAGGTGTCGCCAGATACGTCGCCGGAAGAGATATTCGAGACACTGAGCACCCGGCATCTGAGCCTGGCGCTGGTGATCGACGACGACCGGCTGCTCGGCGTACTGACTCGCAAGCACGCGCTGCGCTCAACGCTCTACCGTCCAGCGCTGGACGCGGCGGGCGCCTTGATGATCGGGGCCGCCGTCGGCATCAACGGCGACGTCGCCAGGCGTGCCCAAGGGCTGCTCGATGCCGGTATCGACTTGCTCGTCGTTGATACCGCGCATGGGCATCAGGAGAAGATGCTCCAATCCCTCAAGGCGGTTCGCGAGGTTCGCGATCGGCTCAGCGATACCAAGGGCCGTCGAGTACCGCTGATCGCCGGCAATGTCGTCTCGGCGGAAGGCGTGATCGATTTGATCGATGCCGGTGCGGACGTCATCAAGGTCGGTGTCGGACCGGGCGCCATGTGCACGACCCGGATGATGACCGGAGTAGGCCGGCCGCAGTTCAGCGCCGTGCTCGAGTGCGCAGAGGCGGCCCGGTCTGTCGGCAAGTCGATTTGGGCCGACGGCGGAGTGCGCCATCCTCGCGACGTCGCACTGGCCTTGGCGGCCGGAGCCGGCAGCGTCATGATCGGATCCTGGTTCGTCGGTACGTACGAGAGCACCGGGAATCTGATGACTGATGCCGACGGCCGGCCTTACAAGGAGTCGTACGGCATGGCCTCGGCTCGAGCCGTACGGATGCGGACCAAAAACGCGAGCGGTTTCGAGCGGGCTCGGGCTGGTCTGTTCGAGGAAGGAATTTCAACCGGTCGGATGTATCTGGAGCCCGATCGACCGAGTGTTGAGGACTTGCTCGACTCCATCGTTGGGGGCCTCCGCAGCAGCTGTGCCTACGCGGGCGCCGCCAACCTCGAGGAGTTCCATCAGCTCGCCGTCGTCGGCGTTCAGTCTCACTCAGGCTATGACGAGGGCCGGCCCTTGCACGTGAATTGGTAGCCGGTCGGAGCGGTCGCCGCCGCGGCCGATCCGGTTGCCGGATCCGCCACCGGCTTCGCTACGCTGCGGCAAAGCGCTTAGCTGACCGGGCTCGAGCCTTGGCTGTCTCCTCCTCGCGATTCTTGGGAGGAGCCGCGGAGACCATGTCCGCCAGCAAGTGCTCGGTCGCGTGCGCGATCTCCCGTACGGCACGGTCGAAGACCTCTTGGTTCGCCTTCGACGGCTTGGTGGTGCCGGCAATCTTGCGCACGTACTGCAATGCGGCGTCATGGACCTCCGCACTTGTGGCCGGTGGATCGAAGTTATTCAGCGTTCGGATATTGCGGCACATGATCTGAACCATAACTCGATCGGCCGGCTGGCCTTGATTTGAGTCTTGGTGCTTTGGCCAGTCGACACCATGATGGTCGGCATGAGCGGCCCAAGGACCGCCGCGTTGACCAGCACGGTCATCGACGAGCCTCCCGAGCAGCGGCGAACGCTCGTAACCCTCGTGCTGGCCCAAATCCTGAGCGGCGCGGGATTGGCAGCCGGTATCACCGTCGGTGCCCTGCTGGCCGAGGACATGATGGGATCCAGCAGGTTGTCGGGCCTGCCGACTGCCCTGTTTGCGATCGGTTCGGCGG
>JBKPML010000178.1:0-33350 GCA_046732135.1 Actinomycetota bacterium | reverse complement strand
TCGCAACTGGTCTACTGGCGTCAACCCGATGAGAGCGGGCAATCAACGGTCACCGCGGTCTTCGTCATCGATGCGAAAGGTCACGCTGAACGTCGTCTCACCAAGCCCGACCTGGTGGCCGGGGACCCGACTGGTCTCCTGACGGGAACTGGATCGTGTTCGCGACACCATCCCCTGCACCAGTTCCAATGCTGCGAACAGTCGAATCTGTACCGGGTCCATCCCGATGGGTCCGGTATGGAGCCTCTCACCAACTTCGACGGAACTGAGCAACGAGCGACACAGCCTCGGTATACCCGCGACGGAATGTGGATCCTCTTCACGAAGGTGACACCAAGCAGTCGGACCCTTTCAGCCTTGCCGGCGGACGGCGGGCAAGCCGTGGCTATCACCACGAGTGGCCTGTACACGCATGGAACCTGGCAGCCGCGGTCCTGATGACAGAAATGAGGCGCGGGGGAGCCCCGTGATCAGCCGCTTGTGAGGATGACGAGTTGCTGGGTCGCCCGGGTCATCGCGACATAGCGGTCGACCGTTGCTTCGATGCCTGTTCCGACCGTGCCTTCTCCGAATGTGTCCGGGTCGACCAGAACGACGAGGTCGAATTCGAGGCCCTTCGCGTTTTCCGGGGTCAAGGACCGGACGCGGGAGGTCGCCCTCCATGTGCTGTCCTCGATGCCATGCACGCTGATGACGCAGGCGATGCCCTCGGCGTGCGTCGTGAGCCAGCTGTCGAGGATGGAACTCAGGTCGGAGGTTGCACCGTGGACGACTGGGACACCGCTGCTACGGACGGAGGTCGGCACGTTAGCGTCCGGGACCACGGCCCGGATGATTGGCTCGGCTTCCGCCATGACCTCCATCGGGGTCCGGTAGTTGATGCTCAGTGAGGCCCGGTTGATCTTGTCAAACCCGATCCGCTCGAGCCGTTGCTGCCATGACTCGGTGAACCCATGCCTGGCCTGGGTCCGGTCGCCGACGATCGTGAAGCTCCGGGACGGGCAGCGGCGCAGCAACATCTGCCACTCTGCGTCGGTCAGCTCCTGAGCCTCGTCAACGACGACGTGTGCGAACGGCCCCGCGAGTCGGTCCGGTTTGGTGCTAGGCAGTGATGCCTCATCGACCAAGGCGTCCCGCAGATCCTGTTGGCGCAGCGCCTGCACCAGGCCCTCCCCATCGTCGTCCGCAGCGAGCAGGTCGTCGACTACCCGGTCCATGTACGCCCGCTCGGCAGCGACGGCGACCTCGCGCCGGTGCTGGCGCCTTGACGCCTCGGGGTCGCCGAGCCTTTGCCTCGCTGCATCCAGGAGAGGCAGGTCGGAGGTCGTCCAAGCCTGGGCATCCGAGCGCTGCAGCTTCTCGATCTCGTCCGGGCTGAGCCAGGGAGCGCACCTACGGAGGTAGGCGGGTAGCGACCACAGGTCACCAACGAGATCCGTCGGCTCGATCAAGGTCCACGCCCGATTAAGAGCGTTGATCAGCTCCTCATTGCGCCGCAGCGCCCGGCGGAGTCGCTCGGGTGACACCTCCGCGTCCTCGGCCTCATCCTCCTCATGCTCGTCGATCAGATTGGACAGCAAGGCGTCCCAGACCTGGTCACGGGCATCGTTGTGCGGCGTACCAGGCTCGGGAGCCTCGAACGCCTCGGCCCAGTCGCCGGTGCTGACCCAGACGTCGGCCTCGTCGGTCTCGACCAGCAGGGCCTTTGTCGGTGGCTCCTCGTATAGCCGCACTGCCGGCTCGATCGCCGTCACCATCTGCGCAGACGACTTCAAGCGGGCCACTTCGGGATCGGTCTCCACGGCGGCAGCGGCTCCTTCGGGCACCAAATCCCGCAGGGTGCATGCCTGCACCCCTTCCTCGCCCAGGCTCGGCAGTACGTCGGCGATGTAGGCCAGGTACGGCCGGTGCGGGCCGACGAACAGCACCCCACCCCGGCGGCCACTGAGCCGCGGATCGGCGTACAGGAGATAGGCCGCGCGGTGCAACGCGACGACGGTCTTCCCGGTGCCCGGGCCACCCTCGACCGCCAGCGCTCCGCCCGAACTCGCGCGGATGATGGCGTCCTGGTCGGCCGCGATGGTGCTGAGGACGTCTCGCATTCTTGGCGAGCGACTAGTGCCCAGACTGGCGATGAAGGCGGAATCGTCATCGAGCGCAACACTGCCGACCAATCCCTCAGGACTGAAGACCTCGTCCCAGTAGTCGGTGATCCGGCCGTTGGTCCAGCGGTACCGGCGGCGACTGATCAGACCCATCGGGTGGGCGTGGGTCGCCGCGAAGAACGCCTCGGCGGCAGGCGCACGCCAGTCGATCAACAGTCGCCGGCCCACGCTGTCGGTGAGTCCCAGCCGGCCGATGTAGACCGGCTCCGGACGGTCGGCGCCGACCATGCGGCCCAAACACAGGTCTAGACCGAAGCGACGCAGCATCCGCAGGTTGGCCGTCAGCCGGTGGATCTCCAGGTCCCGATCCACCGCCTGCCGCCCCTGGCGACCCGGGGCCCGGCGCAGCGTGTCGAGTCGTTCGGACAGGTCGGCGATCTGGGCATCCAGACTCTCCGCGATGGCGGCGAAGTGCTGCTCGTCGCCGGCGATCAGCGCCGGATCGGCCTTCGCGGCAAGGTGCTCTGGAAGTTTGAACGCAGTGGTGGTCACGGGGATCACGCATCAACTCCGATATCGGTATTGGGATTCCGGTTGGCGGATTTGTGGGTCGAGGGCGGCAGCGCCCGCTGGCCGGACGGGTCGATGCGGCCCAGCGCAGCAGACAACTGATTGCTGGATGCGCGGGGTGCGGCAACTTCCCAGTCTTCGAGGTGATGATTGTGCGCCCCAACCCGGGTCTTGCGGCAAGCCCCCTAGTCCCCTATAGATTGAAAGTGGCGGACGTGTCGATCCGGCAGGCAGCCCTGAGCGGGCGCTGGTCACTTGGCATTACCGTGAGGCCGGTGACTGAGTCCCCGCCGTTGTATCCCGACACCAAAACCGCTGATTTAGTCCGGTGGCGACGGGATTTGTCTAAGCACCGTCGCAGAGCGTCGACGTCTGACACTGTTGGGTGACATCGTCCGCTGATTGTAATCGGAAGGTATCCGTGCACCTTTGATCCTTATGAGACGACGCTCGTCCGCCCTGGCCCGGCTAGTTCCGCTGTCTTCGGGCCCTCCACACTGCGTGGCGCAGGCACGCAATGATGACGTCCGGGCCAGAGGGGTCGCAGACGGCAGCTGAGGGGAATCATGCGCACAAACATTCAACGATTGGTGCTATTGGGCGTGTTGGTGAGCGGCTTATTGGTGGCTCTTTCGGCTCCAGCGAGCGCAGCCACCAATCAGATCTCTGGGATTGCGTTCTACGACACCACAGGCGAGTGCGGCCCGCCTCCGTCCCGGTATGCGGACTTCACCAGCTACCCACCTCAGGTGATAACGGGGGATCTGGAGGGCTGCTGGTACACGAAAGTCGAGACATCCAAAGACAACGGGCCGCCGAGCGGGGTGTATCTGGAGAGCGGCGAAGAGGTCTTCGTTGGCAGCCTGAATGGCGGACCGGAGGGTACTTTCGCTACAACGTACAGGTTCGAGTCTAAATGGGATCCGGAGGTCTCGACCGGCTCGGAGGTCCACGGACGTTGCCAGCACCCAATTGTTGCGGGCAGCGGCACCGGCGTCTTCGAGGATGTCACCGGCCGACTCGACTTCAAGGACGAAGTCACAACCGGCCAGTTCTTCTACCGGGGCCACATCAAGCTCGGTTAACGCAGTCGTCTAGCGCAAGTGCTTCCACTCGTGCCAATTCTCCGGGGTGAAGCTCGGTGCTAGGACGTCCGAGGGGCGGCCCGCAGCGGAGAACAGCTGGTCACAGGTCGCCGGAGTAGCTCGCTGCAGTCTGCTTCACTGTCACCACCCGAGTTGGCCTCCCTGTTTAGGTTTTGGACAGGTGAACAGCCGAACGCCGGATGAGCTGGAGCGCTGGTTTTTGTAGCCTGACCGGCGAGCGCATTCACTGGAGGTGTTGAGCTTCCAGCCGGGCAAATCCCCTGGTCAGCGGGGTGGGCCTAAGTGGACTTGAACCACTGACCTCTGCCTTATCAGGGCAGCGCTCTAACCGACTGAGCTATAGGCCCGCGGGCGCGCCGGGACTGAATCCGCACCGAGGTGCCAGGCTAGCCGATCGCGTTCGCGGCCCCAAATTGATGCGGCTGCCTGTATTGGGCCGCTGTCAAGAACGAGTCCATAACTTCTCTGAACCTCGAGGTGCGTTCAACCGTTTGTACGGTTACGAAACAACAAAAGGGTTGACAGCTGGCCCTATTCACGCCATTTTTGCGCCAAAGCTGTACAAGCACAAAGACAGGAGCGGCACTCGGGGAAATAGACAACAGAATGTGGGGGGCACATGAGTACGTTCTTTGCTGGCGTCTTGCGTTTTCGCCTGTTGATCTTGGCAATCGCGCTGGGCGTTCTATCGCTCGGAGTGATCCAACTGCGGCAAGCCTCCGTGGACGTGCTCCCGGAATTCACACCCCCGTACGCGGAAATCCAAACTGAAGCCCTCGGCCTGTCGGCCGACGAGGTCGAGCAGTTGATCACGGTCCCGCTTGAGGCCGACCTGCTTAACGGCGTTGAGGGCGTCGACGTGATCCGGTCCGAATCAGTGCCTGGTCTCTCCTCGATAGTCCTGGTCTTCGCACCCGGAACCGACGTCTACCGAGCCAGGCAGCTTGTCGAAGAACGGCTCACTCAGGCGCACGCCCTTCCCAACGTCTCCAAGCCGCCGACCCTGCTGCAACCGCTGTCCTCCTCCAACCGCGTCCTGATGATCGGCCTGTCGTCATCAAACCTCAGTCTGATTGAGCAGTCGGTGATCGCACGCTGGACAATACGGCCTCAGCTGATGGGCGTGCCCGGAGTCGCCAACGTCGCCGTCTGGGGAATGCGGGACCAGCAGCTGCAGGTGCAGGTCGACCCAACCGAGCTCCGCGACCGCAAGGTGCGGTTGAATCAAGTGATCAGTACCGCCGGCAATGCCCAGGTGGTCTCCCCGTTGACCTTCCTCGAGGCCTCCACGCCAGGCACCGGAGGTTTCATCGAGACCCCACAGCAGCGGCTGCAGGTACGCCACTTGCTGGAGAAGATCGCCGATCCGAACGAACTGGCCCGGGTTCCGGTCGACGGCACCAATGGGCGCCTTCAGCTTGGCGACGTTGCCGATGTCAAGGTCGACCACCAACCGTTAATCGGCGACGCGGTCGTAGCCGGCGAAGCGGGGCTGTTTCTGGTTGTCGAGAAATTCCCGGGTGTGAGCACGACCGAAGTCACCAAAGGTGTCGAGGATGCCCTTCAGAAGCTGCGGCCGGGACTAAGTGGAATAACCAGCGACACAACCGTGTTCCGCCCAGCTGACTACGTCGCCGAGTCGATCGACAATCTAAAGCTGGCCGCGATTATCGGCGGGTTGCTGCTGCTTCTGGCGCTTGTTGCTTTCCGCTTCTCTATTCGGGCCATTTTGATCGCCCTCGTGACAATTCCGCTGTCACTCGTTACCGCCGCCCTTGTGCTTCTGGTGACCGGAGAGGGGCTCAACGCCCTAGTGTTCGCTGGCCTGGCGACAGCGATCGCGTTCCTGGTGGATGAAACGGTTACGCCAACAGAGCGCATCCTGCGCAGCCTGCACCGGACCAAGGCCGCCGGTGAGGGTGTCACGGACAGCTCCGCCATTGCTGAGGCCTCTGCCGCGGCGAGGAGACCGCTCATCTACGCCGGTCTCGTCGCTCTGCTGGCAATCACCCCGGTCGCGGTGCTCGATGGTCGCCCGGGCGCCTTCTTCAGCCCGATGGTCTTGGCGTACGCGCTCGCGGTGTTGTCGGCGGTGGTCGTCGCGATAACAGTGACGCCGGCGCTGACCGCTGTGCTGTTCACCCGTTGGCGCTCGGATAAGTCTCTTGAGCCCTCATGGTCGCGCAAGCTGGGCAACCGATATGAGGCCGCGCTCGGCAAGTTCGGCAGCAGACTGCGCACGGTGGTCATTGCGGCCGGTGCCTTGGCACTGGTCGTCCTGATCATGGTGCCGTTCCTCAGCACCGCGCTCATGCCAAGCTTCGCCGATCGCAACGTCGTCGTACGACTAACCGGCCAGCCCGGCACATCGAACACCAAGATGACCCAGCTGACCACCGAAGCAGCTGGCGCCATCGACTCGCTGCCCGGTGTGGCCAGCGTCGGTGCTCATATCGGTCGAGCCGTCACGGGCGACCGGGTCGTCAACGTCAACTCCAGCGAGGTCTGGGTCACAATCAGGCCGGACGCCGACTACGACCAGACCATGGACGCGATTCGGGACGCGGCCGCCACGGTACCCGATGTCAACCCGGAGGTGCTCTCCTACACGACCGAGAAGTTGCTCAATGTCGGCGCGCTGACCAACGGGAACAATCCGGTTAGAGGCTCGGAGCTAAATCTGCTCACGGGTCTCGACCAGCCCATTGCCGTACGCCTTTATGGACAGAACCAAGAAATTCTGCATGAGCAGGCCAACCGGGTGCAATCCGTACTCGCCGGGATCGACGGGATAGTCAACCCGCGCGTGATCACGACCAGTACCGAGCCGACGGTTGAGATCGAGGTCAACCTTGCCAAGGCTCAGGCGGCCGGCATAAGCCCAGGGGATGTGCGGCGGGCCGAGGCCACCTTGCTGCAAGGCATCCAGGTCGGAAGCGTTTTCGAAGAGCAGAAGGTCTTCGATGTGATCGTTCAGGGGGTGCCTGCGACCCGCAGCAGCGTCCAGAACGTACGCAATCTGCTGATCGACCTTCCTAGGGGCGGGCAGGTCCGGCTAGGCCAAGTCGCTGATGTACGGGTGGTAGATCGGCCAGCGGTCATCCAGCGAGATGCCGTGTCCCGCCGGGTTGACGTCGTGGCCGACGCGAAGGACCGCAGCGTCGACGCGGTCGCTGCTGATCTCCGTCAGCAGATTGCTGGAATGGACTTCCCGCTTGAGTACCACGCCGAGGTGCTGCAGCAAAGCACGGCCAACGAGGCAGGCGTCGGTCGCGCAATTGGCGTTGCCATCGGAGCCGCGATCGCTGCCTTCCTGCTGTTCCAGGCCGCTTTCCGCAGTTGGCGACTCGCGCTGGTCCAGTCTGCTGCCCTGCCGCTTACTCTGGCAGGAGGTCTGGTTGCCGGGTTGTTCATCGGGCGGAACTTCAGCCTCGGAGCGTTGCTCGGTCTGCTCGCAGTCTTAGCGCTGGCCGTTCGGATGGGTCTGTCCATGATCAGCGAGCTGCAGGAGGCTGACGCGGCCAGGCCGGTCGAGGGTCGGGAGACGACCACCATCCAGGCCGCCGCACGAAGCAGGCTGCGGCCGGTGCTCACCTCAGTCATCGCTATAGCAGCCCTGGCTCTGCCTTTCGTTGTCCTCGGCGCCAGACCGGGCTTGGAGATCGCGCATCCGCTCGCCGTTGTGCTGCTCGGCGGGCTCGTCACGACGGCAGTCGTCACCTTGTTCATACTGCCCGCGGTTTACCACTGGGTGGCACCGGCGACGGCCGGCGTCACCGACGAGGCGGACCGGTCATGAGCGCGGCACAGGTCGTACGCGTTACTTCGACTAGCTCGGGGCACGGCGTATGGAGGACGGTCGCCGCCGGGTTTGCCGTACTGGCACTAGCGCTAGCCGGATGCGGCGAAATAGAAACCGAGAGCGAGGACAGTTACGAACCGGCAACCGTCGAAACGGCCGATCCGTCTGCGCCTCCTACGGTGAAGCTGACCGAGGAGGCTGCCGGGCGGATTGATCTTGCCTTTGCCACAGTGAACCGCATTGACGGCGACGTGGTCGTGGATTATGCGGCGCTGATTTATGACAAGAAGGGAAAGACCTGGGTTTACACCGTCCAGGAACCGCTGACATTCATCCGTACGGCCGTCAAGGTCGACGACATTGACGGCGATCAGGTGACCCTTTCTGAGGGGCCGCCCGTAGGAACCAAGATCGTCACACGCGGCGTAACTCAGGTGTACGGCGCAGAGCTCGGCATGGAGGGCTCCCACTGATGCGCCGGATCGTCGCGACCAGCCTGCGATTTCGCTGGATCGTCTTGTTCCTCGCCGCGGCGACCCTGGCGCTCGGGTTCATTCAGATCCCGGAAACCAAGGTCGACGTCTTTCCTGAGTTTGCGCCGCCCCGGGTAGAGATCCAGACCATCGCGCTCGGCAACTCCTCCAACGAGGTCGAGGAGTTGATCACGGTCCCGATCGAGAATCAGCTCAACGGGATCGAGGGCCTGGAGGACATGCGCTCCAAGTCGGTCGCCCAGCTTTCCTCGATCACGCTCTTCTTCTCGCGGGACACTGATGAACTTCGCGCCCGGCAGCTGGTCCAGGAACGGCTCTCTCAAATCACCGCGACGCTTCCCACCTGGGCCAGCCCGCCGTTCATGATGCCGGCGCTGTCGGCGACCAGCCGGATCATGAAGATCGGCCTGACGTCGGAGAACTTGAGTCTGACCGACATGTCGGATCTCGCCTATTGGAAAATCCGCGCGCGCCTGCTACGAGTTCCCGGGGTCGCCCAAGTCGCGATCTGGGGTGAGCGGCTGCCGCAGCGCCATGTCCAGGTCGACCCCGCCAAGCTGGTGGAACACAACGTCACCTTGCAGCAGGTCATGGACACTGCCGCGGACGCGGTCGAGGCGGGCCTGCTGCGCTACTCCGACGGTGCCGTGGTTGGCACCGGCGGGTTCGTCGAGGAGGGCGGTCGGCGGCTGAGTATCCGCCACGTACAGCCGATCACCGGCCCCGCTCAACTTGGTCAGCTGCCGGTTCTCGAACGCGGCGGCAAGACGGTGCGGCTGGCCGACTTGGGCAATGTCGTGGTCGACCCCGGCCCCTTGTTCGGTGATGCGGTCGTCAACGACGGCGAAGGCCTGCTACTCGTGGTGCAGAAGTTCCGGGGCGCCAATACCCTCGAGGTCAGCCGCGGCGTCGAGGAAGCCATGGCCGAGCTTGCCCCCGGGCTGCCCGGTATCGAGTACGACACCAGCATCTTCCGCCCGGCGACATTCATCGAGCAGTCGATCAGCAACTTGCAGCGGGCGATGCTTTGGGGCATCGGGCTCGTCGTGTTGATCTTGATTGCGTTCCTTTTCGAATGGCGTACGGCGTTCATCAGCCTGATCGCCATCCCGCTGTCGCTGGTCGCGGCCGTGCTCGTGCTCGATGCGGCCGGGGCAACGGTCAATGTCATGGTGCTTGCCGGGCTGGTGGTCGCCGTCGGGGTGGTGGTGGACGACGCCATCATCGACGTGGAGAACATCGTCCGAAGGCTGCGCCAGGCGCGGGCCGCCGGCAGCACCCGGTCGACGTTCAGCATTGTGCTCGACGCATCTGTCGAAGTCCGGACGGCGATCACCTACGCGACATTGATCAACGTCATCGCCGTCGTACCGGTTCTCTTCCTGGAGGGACTGTCGGGATCGTTCTTTCGTCCGCTCGTCCTTTCGTACGGGCTCGCCGTGATGGTTTCCATGATCGTCGCGCTGACGGTCACCCCCGCGCTGTGCCTGCTGCTGCTCTCCCGCGGGAAGCTGGACCACCGAGACTCTCCGTTGCTGCGACTGCTTAAGCGCGGCTATCACGCCTTACTCGCCCCGCTGGTGACCAAAACGGTGCCCGCGGTGGCTACCACGATGGTTCTGCTGGTCATCGGTGTGAGCGCCTTTCCGCTGCTGGGCAGCCAGCTGCTACCCAGCTTCAAGGAGCGGGACTTCCTGATGCACTGGCTGACCGTGCCCGGCACCTCGGTGAGCGAGGAGACCCGAATTTCAGTCTCAGCATGTCAGGACTTGCGCGAGATCCCCGGCGTCCGGAACTGCGGCTCCCATATCGGCCAGGCTCTGCTGGCCGATGAGGTCTACGGAGTGGACTTCGGCGAGAACTGGATCAGCGTGAGTCCCGATGTGGATTACGACCAAACGCTGGAAGAGGTCAACAACACGGTGCAGCTCTATCCCGGCATGTACCGCGATGTGCAGACATACCTACGGGAGCGGATCAAGGAGGTGCTCACGGGGACAAGCGAATCCATCGTGGTCCGAATTTATGGGCCGGATCTAGCAGTCTTGCGCGATCGCGCCCACGAGATCGAGGAGCGGCTCGGCGCCATCGAGGGTTTGATCGACGCCCACGCGTCCTTCCAGACCGATCTGCCCCATGTCGAAGTGGAGCCGGACCTTGCGGCCGCTCGCAAGTATGGGCTTGCGCCTGGTGACATCCGGCGACAGGCCTCAACGCTGATTGCCAGCGAGGAAGTCAGCGACATCTACTCGGGCGGCCGTGCGTACGACGTCCACGTCACCGCTATCCCGAGCGCCCGGGACAGCGTCACCGATGTGGAGAATCTGCAGCTGGACACGCCGAGCGGCAAACGCATCCGGCTGAAGGATGTGGCTGCGGTACGGATGGCTCCGACACCGAACGCGATCGAGCGGTCAAATCAGTCCCGGCGTATCGATGTCGGCGGCAACGTTGAGGGCCGGCCGTTGGAGTCGGTAGTGTCCGACGTCGAGCAGCGCTTAAGCGATGTGGACTTCCCGCTCGGTTACCACGCCGAGGTGCTCGGTGAATCCACCGAGCTGGACGCCGCCGAAGATCGGCTGTTGATCTTCGGTCTCGCGGCGGCGGTGACGATCTTGCTGTTACTACAGGCGGCATTCGGCAGCTTCCGGCTCGCCGTGCTGACGTTCGGGCTATTACCGATGGCGCTCGTGGGCGGGGTCATCGCGGCATTCCTCAGCGGCGGCGTGCTGTCCCTGGGATCACTGGTTGGCTTCCTGGCAGTGTTCGGAATCGCTGCTCGCAACGGCATCCTGATGGTTAGCCACTTCCAGCGGCTGGAGCGTGAGGAGGGCGTCCCCTTCGGGCGCGACCTTGTGATCCAGGGAGCAATGGAGCGGCTGGCCCCGATTCTCATGACCGCGCTGGCGACGGGGCTTGCATTGATCCCGCTCGTGGTCGTCGGCAGCATCCCCGGCCACGAGATTGAACACCCGATGGCCATCGTCATTCTCGGCGGGCTGCTGACGGCAACCCTCCTGAACCTGTTCGTACTTCCGACCTTCTACCTGCGGTTCGGACGCAGCCGCAAGCAGCGTACGGAACAAACAGCAGAAGCGGCTGCGTAAGGTCGTTGCTTTACCCGGAAACCTGGCACTTTACCCATGAAGTTTCATAGGTGAAGTGCCAGTTTCCCACGTAAACATGGGAAACCGACCCGCGGCGCCACCTCAGGCGGCGGCGACAGTGAGGGGCGCGGGGCTAATCCTCAGCGAGGGTGATCTCCAGACCGCCAAGCATGGTGGCCGCAAGGTTATAGAGGAACGAGCCAAGGGTTGCCAGGGCGGTGAAAATGACCACGTCGACGCAGGCGATTAGCGCTGCGACTCCCATGACCTTCTGGGTGTTGACGTAGTCCTGTACCCGGAACGGCGTCGTGTCGCCCGGGGTCGATACCACGCTCGCGACGATGTCGTTGATCGACTCGAACAACCCCGACGACTCCAGTACGGTCCAGACCGTGTAAACCGCGACAACGAGCATGATCCCAGCAGCGATGGAGAACAAGAATGACGTCTTCATCACAGACCAGGGATCCATCCGGGACAGCCGAAGCCTGGCTTTGCGGGTCCGTCGGGGGGCGCCGGGCTTCTGCCTGGTCGTCGGTGCAAGTTGCTCCGGCCCCGGTAGGGCAGCGGCAACCGCGGCCCCGGCATGGGCAGTCGGAGCATCCCCAACGGCGGGCAGCGGCCCGGTATTGGGTTCGTTGGCTGGCTCAACGGGCGTTGCACCGGGCGCCGGAGGCACCGCCGGGCCGACGGGCTGCACGCGCTGAGTGGGCTCGAGGTGCTCGGTGGGCTGCGCCTGCTTCGCCTGATCTTCCCGCTCAATGGGTGGAGTTTCGGTAGCAACCGCGGCCCCGGCGGCTGGCGCGGCTACCGGCGGATTGGCAACGTCACTTCGGGCGGCATGTCGCGCCATCGGCTCGTTGGTCCCTACTGCAGCGGCGGCTGCGGACGTGGCCTTCGCGCGCGGCTTAGCATCCGATTTTGTGCCGAAGCCCAGCCATTCGCGCAGTGAGCGCTTCGGGCGAGGCTGCGCGGGCGGATCCCAGACCGGTACGGCCGGCCGACGGCTGGCCTGACCTCGTGCCCGCTGCTGATCCAATGCATACGGGACCTCTGGTGGCGGAGGCATTGCCCCGGCTGCGGCACCGCCCGGCTGCACGGGAACGGGCCGGAAGCCGTTCGGCTGCTCGGCCACCGGCTGCGGCCGGACGGGCGGAACCTGGTCGGGGCCGAGCCGAGGTTGCAGCGGTGGCCCGCTCGGTGCTACCCGAGGCGAATAGGTTTCCTGCTGAGTTGCGGCGCTGCTGCGTACCGTCGCCAACCCTGCCTCCCGGCTCAAAGGTCCGCCATTCGGGGGCGGCTGACCGGTCGGGGTGCGTTCACTCACGATGATCCTCCTCGGCTACGCTGCCCGCGCCATAGCCGCCTGCCGGTTGGGCCTGTACTTCATCATGCTCGTCAATCGACGCCGCATCGTCGCCGACCCGCGCGTCTTGGTCAAATTGAGCAACGGCTTCGGTGGTCTCCGGGTTCAACGCGATGGCCACTACGGAGTCGTTTGCCCCCACCCCAACAAACCTCACTCCCATCGTGTCACGTCCCTTGACTGGAACCTCGGCCACAGCGCTGCGAGTGATCTGACCGCTTGCCTTGATGGCAATGACCTCATCATTGTCAGTCACGACCAAGCCGCCGACCAAAGAACCGCGGTCTTCGTGAAGTTTCATCGCCTTGATCCCGAGGCCGCCGCGGCCCTGCTGACGGTACTCCGCCACCTCGGTGCGCTTGGCGAAGCCGCCGTCGGTCACCGTGAAAACGTAGCGGCCATTCTCGCTGTCCCATGGCTTGATCACTGACAGAGACAGCAGCTCGTCACCGCTACGGAACTTCATGCCGGTTACCCCAGAGGTCGCCCGGCCCATTGGCCGTAGTTCCTCGTCGTCGGCCGGGAAGTGGATTGCCTGACCCTTGCGCGAGATCAGCAGCACCCCGTCGCCTGCCCCGCTTAGCTCGGCGCCGATCAGCTCGTCATCGTCGTCGCGGAAGTTGACGGCGATGATGCCCGCCTGACGCGGCGAGTCATAAAGGGCGAGCGAGGTCTTCTTCACGAGACCTCGCTTAGTCGCGAGCAGCAAATACTCGTGTGCGGAGTAGTCGCGAATCGCCAAGACCTGGGCGATCTCCTCGTCCGGCAAGAACGACAGCAGGCCCGCGACGTGCCCGCCCCGGGCGTCCCGGCCCGCCTCCGGCAGCTGCCAGGCCTTAGAGCGATAGACCCTCCCCTTATTGGTGAAGAACAGAATCCACTGGTGGTTCGTAGTGGCGAACAGGTGCTCGACCACATCGTCGGTCCGCAGTGTCGCACCACGAACCCCACGACCGCCACGCCGCTGCACCCGATACTGATCGGTGTTTGTCCGCTTGGCGTAGCCGCCGCGAGTGATTGTCACCACCACGTCGGCGTCGGGGATCAGGTCCTCGGTCCCCAGATCTCCATCGGCTGCGACCAACTCCGTCCGCCGCGCGTCGCCGTACTTGTCGACGATGTCGGCCAACTCGGTGCTGATGATCCGGCGCTGCCGCTCGGGTTTGTTCAGGATGTCCTGCAGGTCAGCGATCAGGCGCTCGTACTCGGCGAGCTGGTCAATGATCCGCTGCCGCTCCAACGCCGCCAGCCTGCGGAGTTGCATGTCCAGGATCGCATTGGCTTGCAAGTCGTCGATCTCGAGCAGCGTCTTTAGGCCTTCTCGAGCCTCGTCGGTGTTCGGACTGCGACGGATCAAGGCAATCACGTCATCCAGCCGATCAAGCGCCTTCACCAGCCCGCGGTAGACGTGCGCCCGGGATTGCGCATCATCCAGCCGATGCTGCGTCCGGCGCTGGATGACCTCGATCTGATGGGCGATCCAGTAGCTGATGAACTGATCCAGGCGCAGCGTACGAGGAACGTCGTCGACCAGGGCGAGCATGTTGCAGCCGAACGTGTCCTGCAGCTGGGTGTGCTTGTAGAGATTGTTCAGTACGACCTTGGGTTGCGCGTCCCGCTTCAGCACGATGACCAAACGTTGCCCAGTGCGGGCCGACGTGTCGTCGCGAATATCGGCGATCCCGTTGAGCCGGCCTGTGTTGACGAGTTCGGCGATCTTGAGCGCAAGGTTGTCGGGATTCACCAGGTGCGGAAGCTGGGTGACCACAAGCATGGTGCGGCCGGAGCGGTCTTCCTCGATGTTGATGACGGCCCGCATGATCACCGAGCCACGGCCGGTACGGTAGGCGTCCTCGATCCCCCGGCGTCCGACGATCAGGGCGCCGTTGGGGAAGTCCGGCCCTTTGATCCGCTCGATCGACGCTTCGAGCAACTCCTCAGCAGTCGCCTCTGGACGCTCCAGCGACCACTGCACCGCGGCGGCGACCTCGCGCAAGTTGTGGGTCGGGATGTTGGTCGCCATGCCCACCGCGATGCCGGTCGACCCGTTGACCAGCAGGTTGGGAAACCGGCTGGGCAGGACGACCGGCTCCTGCTCCTTGCCGTCGTAATTGGGCTTGAAATCAACGGTGTTCTCAGTGATGTCGCGGACCATCTCCATGGCCAGCGGCGCCATCCGGCACTCGGTGTAGCGCATGGCCGCGGCCTTGTCATTGCCCGCTGAGCCGAAGTTCCCCTGGCCCGCAACCAGCGGATAGCGCATCACCCAGGGCTGGGCCAGCCGCACCAGGGTGTCGTAGATCGCCGAGTCACCGTGCGGGTGATATTGCCCCATGACCTCACCGACGATGCGGGCGCACTTGTTCCAACCCCGGTCTGGTCGGTAGCCCCCGTCGTACATCCCGTAGAGGATCCGCCGGTGCACCGGCTTGAGCCCATCCCGTACGTCGGGCAACGCCCGGCCGACGATCACGCTCATTGCGTAATCGAGATAGGACTTTTGGATCTCGTCCTGCAGATCCACCGGCTCCAGCCGGTCAACCACCTCCGCCCCGTCAGATGTCAAGGAAGCGCACATCCTTCGCGTTGCGCTGAATGAAGACCCGACGCTGCTCGACGTCCTCGCCCATCAAAATCGAGAACATCTCGTCGGCCTGCGCGGCGTCGTCCAAGGTGATCTGCAGCAGGATCCGGTTGTCTGGATCCATTGTGGTCTCCCAGAGTTGATCGGGGTTCATCTCGCCGAGGCCCTTGTAGCGCTGGATCGCGTTCTCCTTGGGCAGCCGCTTGCCCCCCTCGGCACCAACCTGAAGCAGGGCATCGCGCTCAGCGTCGGTGTAGGCCAGCTCCGCCGGAGCTCCGGACCAGTTGATCTTGAATAAGGGCGGCTGGGCCAGGAAGACGTGTCCGGCCTCGATAAGTGGTCGCATAAATCGGAACATCAGGGTCAGCAGCAGCGTCCGGATGTGCGCCCCATCGACATCGGCGTCGGCCATCATGATGATCTTGTGATAGCGCAACTTGTCGATGTCGAAATCGTCATGCACACCTGTGCCCAGCGCGGAGATGATCGCCTGGACCTCCTGGTTCTGCAGGATCCGATCGATCCGGGCCTTCTCGACGTTCAAGATCTTTCCGCGGATGGGCAGGATCGCCTGGATCCGCGGATCCCGGCCGCCCTTGGCTGAGCCGCCCGCAGAGTCGCCCTCGACGATGAAAACCTCGCACTCTTCCGGATCGGTGGACTGGCAGTCGGACAGCTTGCCGGGCAACCCACTGCGGCCGAGCAGGCCCTTGCGATCGCGAGCGGCATCGCGAGCCTTGCGGGCCGCGATCCGGGCCACTGCCGCCGCCTGTCCCTTGCGGATGATCGCCTTGCCCTCGCTCGGGTTCTGCTCGAACCAATCCCCGAGTTTGGCATTGACGACCTGCTGGACGAACGACCGCGCTTCGGTGTTGCCCAGTTTGGTCTTGGTCTGTCCCTCGAACTGCGGCTCAGCGAGCTTGACCGAGATGATCGCGATGAGGCCTTCGCGGATGTCGTCGCCGGACAGCCGATCCTCCGGCTTTTTGATCATGCCCCAGTTTTCGCCCCACTTGTTGGCGGTGTTGGTCAGCGCGGCCCGGAACCCCTCCTCGTGGGTCCCTCCCTCATGGGTGTTAATCGTGTTGGCGAAGGTGTGCACCGATTCGGTGAACGAGGTGTTCCACTGCATCGCCACCTCGACGCTAATGCCGGACGCCCGCTCCGCCTCCACCGCGATCACCGACGAATGCACTGGGTCCTTCGATCCAGTCAGGTATTTGACGTAGTCGGTCAGTCCGTCGTCATAGCGGAACGTGTCGCGGAACGATCCCCCCTCGTCATCGATCCGGTCGGGCCGCTCATCGATGATCGTCAAGCTCAGACCCTTGTTGAGAAAGGCCATTTCACGGAACCGGGTGGCGAGCTTCTCGTACGAATATGCAGTGGTCTCGAAGATGTCCGAGCTCGCGTAGAAGGTGACGGTTGTCCCGGTCTCCTCGGTCTCCTCATGCTGTTCGAGCGGGCCGTCCGGCTCGCCAAGAGTGAAGTCTTGGGTCCAGCGGTAGCCGTCGCGCTTCACTTCTACGCTGAGCCGGCTGGACAGCGCGTTCACTACCGAGACGCCGACTCCGTGCAATCCGCCGGACACCTTGTAGCCGCCGGAACCGAACTTTCCGCCGGCGTGCAGCATCGTCAACGCAACGGTCAGCGCCGAGATTTTCTCGGTCGGGTGCTCCTTGACCGGGATTCCGCGGCCGTTGTCGCGCACCTGGATGCCGCCCTCGGGAAGGATCCGAATAATGATGGTGTCGCAGTACCCAGCCAACGCCTCATCGACGGCGTTGTCGACCACTTCGGAGACGAGGTGGTGCAGACCGCGCTCCCCGGTGGATCCGACATACATGCCGGGCCGTTTTCGTACGGCCTCCAGCCCCTCAAGGACGGTGATCGACTCCGAGTCGTAGGTGCCCGGCGCAGCAGCGCCATCGATGGGCCTCAGATTCTGGTCGTCGTAAGGCTCGAGGTGGGGGTTGGCGGACGTCTCGGGGGTCTCATCCGTCACCGGCTCGGGCTCCTGTCACAGGTGCGCCGCCCAGACCTCGTCACTAATGCAGCGATCCGATGCATCCAAAGCGAGGCAGGCGGCGCGGGGATTTGCGCACCGGCTAACAGCTGGACGGACGTCCAACTGCAACCTGTAAGAACACCAATATTCTAGCGCGAAACGGCCTCAAACCGCCCCTCGGAGGCGGCTCGGAGCGCAGAACTTTGCGCCGGCACGAGCTGCCGAGGAAGGCGATTTTAGCGCTGCTCAGCCGTAAGTGTCTCTCGGCCCGCGACCCCGTACGGATCGCCGACCTTTCTTCCACGACGGCGCCTCCGGCCCTAGGACGTTGATGCGGGTGACGGTCCCTTGGCCAAGCTGTTCATTCAATCGGGCGACCAGCTGTGGGGCAATTGAGCGCAGCGAGGTCGCCCAAACTGTCGACTCTGTCCGCACCGTTAGCACAGCGTCGGCGTACGACTCCGGGTGAGAATGGGTGGCGTTGACAGTTCCGACGAGCTTCGACCACCGGGCGAGCAGTGTCTGCACGTTGATGTCGGTTGCCCAGCCCTTGGTTTCCACCAGCCGGTCCATCGCCTCGGACAGCAGCTTGGGATCCCGATCGTCCGGATGTGCGCCGGAAGCCTGAGGCGTGCCTAGCTGCCGCCGATTCTCAGAGCGGCGCCGGCGACGCGATTGGCTGCCGATCGACCGGGCAACGGCACGAGCCAAGTCCAAACCGGTCGCATCATGGGCCGGTGGCTGCTGGGGCTCACTCATCGAGCTTCACGGAACTAGCCGACACCGAGTGCCGTCGACCGCGCAACAGTTGCGGCACATCTGCATCGACAGCCGCCGTCACTAGCACCTGTTCGGCAGCCGTGACCGCCGCAGCCAACCGATCTCGGCGGGTCACGTCCAGCTCCGCAAAAACATCGTCCAAGACCAGCACCGGTTCAATGCCGTCAGCTCGAAGCAGCGAGAAGCTGCCCAGCTTGAGCGCGAGCGCTAACGACCAGGACTCGCCGTGGCTGGCATATCCGCGGGCTGGCAAGATGCCGAGAGTCAGCGTGATGTCATCACGGTGCGGACCGACCAGTGAAAGTCCTCGGGTGACTTCCTCGGAACGTAGGTTCGCCATCGCGCGCAGCATTGCTTCGGACAGGCTTGCGCGATCAGCACCCGAACCGAGATCGATTGACGCTTTGTACTCGGCAATCGCGTCGTTGTTGGTCGGTGCGATCTCGGCATAGGCCTTGTGGACGTGGGGTGCAAGATCAGCCAGCGTTGCCAGCCGAGCTTGGAGCAGGTCTCCCCCGGCCTCGGCGAGGTGGGAGTCCCAAACATGCAGAGTCGAGTCGATCTCGCCGGAGGAGCCACCGCGCCACCGGCCGTTGAGCGATTTCAGCAGGGTGTTGCGTTGCCGCAAGGCACGGTCATAGTCGGCTCGGACTCCGGCCAGCCGAGGCCAACGACTGACGACAAGATCGTCGAGGAAGCGGCGGCGCTCGCCGGGGTCGCCTTTGACGACGGCCAGATCATCAGGTGCGAAAATCACTGTTCTAAGGACGCCGATGAGCTCGCGTGCTCGACGCAGCGGTGATCGGTTCAGCCGGGCGCGGTTGGCCTTGCCCGGCGTGATCTCGATCTCCAGCTGCAGCTGCCGCGGATCATCCAGGCCAGCCTGCACCCGGGCCCGAATGATCGCCCGTTCAGCGCCCACCCTGATCAGCGGTTGATCAGCGGAGACTCTATGTGAGGACAGCGTCGAAAGATATTCGATCGCTTCGACCAGATTTGTTTTGCCCTGCCCGTTGGCGCCGACGAAAATCTCAATCCCTGCGCCGAGCTCGACGTCGACCGATTCGTACGACCGAAAGTCGACCAGCTGCAGGTGGTCAACGAACATGGATTCAGGCTAAATCCACTGCTTTGTGCACGTGGGTAATCGCGCGCGGTGGTCAGCGCTCGACGTTACTCGCTTCGACCTTGTCGGCCTTTTCGCCACCAGCCTCCAGCTCTTGACCGGCTGGCAGTTCGGCATGGCCACCGAACTGTTGCCGCATGGCGGAGAGGACCTGGTTGGCGAAATGATCTTCACCTCGGGAAGCGAACCGCTCGAATAGTGACGCTGCCAGCACGGGTGCCGGCACACCGATGTCAACAGCCGCCTTGACCGTCCAGCGGCCCTCGCCCGAGTCCGACACCCGGCCGGCGAGTCCCTCCAGGTTTGGGTTCGCATACAGTGCGGCCGCCGTCAGATCCAGCAGCCATGACGAGACCACCGATCCGCGGCGCCAGAGCTCGGCCACCTTGCCGGCGTCGATGTCGAATTGGTAATACTGCGGCTCTTCCAGCGGCGCGACTTCTGCGGAGTGCTCACTTGCCGCCAGCCCAGCGTCCGCATTCTGCAGAATATTGAGGCCCTCGGCGAAAGCGGCCATGATGCCGTACTCGATGCCGTTGTGAACCATCTTCACGAAATGGCCGGCACCGGACGTACCGCAGTGCAAGTAGCCCTGCTCCTCTGGAGCAAGCTCCCCCTCGCGACCGGGAGTCCGTGCCACCTCGCCGGTGCCTGGTGCAATTGTCTTGAGCAGTGGGTCGATCGTCTGAATTGCGGTGTCGTCGCCGCCAACCATCAGGCAGTAGCCCCGTTCCAGCCCGAAGACACCGCCGCTGGTTCCAACGTCGACATAGTGAATACCCTGCTCCCGGAGCTTCGCGGCCCGCCTGACGTCGTCGCGGTAGTTGGAATTGCCGCCGTCGATGATGATGTCGCCCTCTTCGAGTAGGCCGCCCAGCTCCTCAACGATCTTGCCTGTGATGCCTGCCGGGATCATCACCCAGCTCACTCGCGGCTTGGTCAGCTTTTCGACGAATTCCTCCATCGTGAGAGCGCCGGTCGCACCCTCACTCTCGAGCGCGGTGACGAAGTCGCGGTTGACGTCGAACACGACACATTCATGTCCATTACGCATCAGGCGCCGAACGATGTTCGCGCCCATCCGGCCCAAACCGACCATTCCAAGTTGCATCGAACACCCCTTAGTCGCGAGAGCGTTAGAAACATAACAGAGCGCGACATCTAGCCGATAGGTCCCAACTCCCCGTTGACGAGGGCCGGTTTCGCGAGTTGCGACGTCAGCGAGCGTCGTTAGGCCGCGCTGCTGTCTGGACGACGGGCGAGCAGACGTGCTGCTCAGCCGCGCATGAACCGAGGGATTGCCCGAGCGAGGAGGAAGACAGCAGCTTCCAGGCGGCCGTGCGCGAGCTGACACAATATCAAGACGGCAGGCGCATGAGCATGATCACGTGCCGATAATCCGTGCGAGGCTCGCCATCCAACTCGGATAGCCCGGTCAACTGGCAAGGCTTGCTCGGAGCGGTGAAGGCAAAGTTCACATAAGGAGTGTCAAACACGTTCAGCGCGTCGAGCAGGTAGGTCGGATTAAAGCCGGCTGCAACGACGGGCGCATCACCGCCGGAGGGCAGCTCAACGGTGGCCTCAATCGCCTCCGAGGCTTGCGCCTGGTCGCCGGTCGCCGCTTCCAAGGTGATCATGCCGTCGCCGACCATCATCCGCAGCGATGTGTTCCGCTCGGCGACCAGCGCCACCCGTCTGGCGGCTGCGATCGCATCGGCTGTGCTGACCCGGACGCTCATCGTGGCGGTGGTGTTCATGATGTGGCGGACTTTGGGAAACTCGCCATCGAGCAGTCGCGTGGTGGTCTCCCGCTCCCCCGCCGCGCCATGGCCCGCAAAGCCGATGATGCCCTCGCCGACTCCACTGCTGCCCAGGCTGAGAGTGATCTCCTCTCCGGCAGCCATCGACTTTGACGTGTCCGACAACACGCGAGCCGGTACCAGGGCCGTTGCGGAGATTTGCGTTGAGCCTGGGCTCCAGGTGAGTTCCTTGAGCGCCATCCGATAGCGATCAGTAGCCAGGAGGGAAATCAGGTCTCCCTCGATCTCTACCCGAACACCGGTGAACACCGGGAGCAGCTCATCGCGGCCAGCGGCGACGACTACCTGGGCAACAGCGTGCGCGAACTCATCGCTGCGTACGGTGCCGGTGGCCGCCGGCATGGCCGGCAGATTGGGATAGTCGCTCACCGGCAGTGTCTGCAGTGTGAACCGAGCACTTCCACAGACAAGCTCCATTCGAGCGTCGTCTGCGCTGATGTCGACCGGCTTGGCAGGCAGACTGCGTGAAATCTCTGCCAGCAGCCGACCCGAGATGAGCGCCTCGCCCTCATCGGCAACATTGGCCGGGACCGAGATTCGCGCCGACGTCTCGTAGTCAAAACTCGAGAACGTGACTATCTCGGCCTCGGCTCGTACGAGCAAGCCGGCAAGAATGGGAACGCTCGGCCGGACTGGCAGGCTTCGAGCGGCCCACTGCACTGCCTCGGCCAGCACATCGCGCTCGAGCCGGATCTTCACACTGCCTCCTTCGGCGCATTCGGCGCGATGACTTCACCAATACAATCCGCCGGCGCGCGACGATCATATCGAGCAGCACCCTCCTGTCGAGGGCATCCCGTGTGGTCTGAAATTCAGCTTGATTGACGCTCGCCGGGCAATAGCTCGCGCAGGTCGTTAGCAGCCGCCATGACCTCGTCCTGGAGGGGACCGAGCGCCTCCATCCCAGGCGGAATCGGTCCCGAGAAGCAAGGCCTGACCTCGAAAACGAGGTCCAGCACGCTCTCTCTGGTCGGCGTGCCCCGCCGTAGCGCCATCGCTTCGGCCGCGAGCCGGCTGTACTCGTTCACTCGATTGCGCCAGGCCGGGTCGCTTGTAGTGTGATCGTGACGCATCTCATTGGCCAACGCATCCAGAGCTCGCTCAAGTCGGTGCAGCTGTGTGCGACGCCGGTCCATGTCGAGCGTGACCGGCACGTCCTCCGGCTCTTCCGCCCGACCGAACAGTTTCCGCAGGAAGCTCACAAACGCATTATCGCTGGGTTGAAGCACGGCGTACACAGGAGTCGGTGAACGAGGCTTAGACCCGTCTCTAAAGACAGATATCTTCTCGTCGTAGCCGTAGCTGCTGTGGAAACTGTGGACGACTGTCGTTCTGCCAGATGAGTCCGCGATTAGCGGGTCACGAGGGCTGGGGACATCCCGAAATCACATGGGAAGTATCTGCGGACGATCTCCATCCGCCAAATGATTTGTGCAACGAAATCCCCAAGTAGCCCTGCCGAAATCCACCGTTATACACAGATTTGTCCCCAAACTGTGTGGGACTGTGATGCGAGTGCCAGTTTTCCGCAAGCAGCGTGTTGCGGCAATCAGCGCTGTTGGGCCTGCTGCTTGATCCGGTTTGTTAGTTCGGTGACCTGGTTGTAGACACTACGCCGCTCGGCCATCAAGGTACGGATCTTGCGATCGGCGTGCATCACCGTGGTGTGGTCGCGGCCGCCGAACTGGTTGCCAATCTTGGGTAGCGACAGGTCGGTCAGCTCGCGGCATAAATACATGGCGATCTGGCGGGCGGTCACCAGCTCGTGGGTCCGACTTTGACCGCAAAGATCATCGATCGTCAGTGAGAAATAGTCCGCTGTCTGCGCCATGATCATCCCGATGGTTATCGTCGTCTCACCGCCCTCGGGAATCAGGTCACGCAGCACGATCTCGGCGAGCGAAAGGTCGACTTGCTGCCGATTCAGACTGGCGAACGCAGTCACTCGAATCAGAGCGCCTTCAAGCTCGCGAATATTGGTCTGGATCCGGCTGGCGATGAACTCCAGCACCTCGTCGCCGGCGACAAGCCGCTCCTGTGCGACCTTCTTGCGCAAGATCGCGATCCGAGTCTCCAGATCCGGCGGCTGAACGTCGGTGATCAACCCCCAACCGAACCGGCTGCGCAGCCGGGGCTCCAGATTCTCCAGGAGCTTGGGCGGCCGATCGGAAGTCATCACGATCTGCTTCTGCGCATTGTGCAACGTGTTAAAGGTGTGGAAGAACTCCTCCTGAGTCTGTTCCTTGCCCTCCAAGAATTGGATGTCGTCGATCAGTAGCACGTCGACTTCGCGGTAGCGGCGACGGAAGTCGGCCCCACGGTTCTGGCTGATCGCGTTGATGAAGTCGTTGGTCAACTCCTCGGTGGAGACGTAGCGGATCCGCACCCGGTCGAAATAACTGCGAACGTAGTGCCCCAGCGCGTGCAGCAGGTGAGTCTTGCCGAGGCCGGACTCTCCGTAAATAGTCAGCGGGTTGTACGACTTCCCAGGATTTTCGGCGACCGCGATGGCAGCGGCATGGGCAAACCGATTCGATGCGCCGATGACGAAGGTCTCAAAGGTGTACTTAGGGTTGAGCCGGGTGTCGGGCTCTCGGCGGGATGGCTGGCGATCTGGCTCAGCCGACGATCTGCCGAATTCCTGGGGAAACTCGGCGTTCGGCCAGGAGTGGCTATTGACCTCGGGGGCACTGTGCGAAATGGGCGGCTCCCCCCGAGGCGAACCGTTACTGTTCGTCTCGCTGTACGACTGCGAGGAGGCCAGTGTCTCGTCCACCTTGACGAGGAGCTGGATCGGCCGGGCGAAGTACTCGCTGAGCTGGGTCTCGACCGGCTCGCGGAATCTCCCCTCCAGTACGGTGCGGGTGAAGGCGTTGGGGGCAGCGACCACCAGCGAATCCTGGTCCAAGCTGAGGGGCTTGGTCGTAGCCAGCCATCCTCGAAGCTCCGGCGAGGCGGCGTGGTTGACGCGCTCCCACGCCAGTACGATCGAATCGGTATCGCTCAGCGAGGGATCTATCACGGTCCGGTTAACTTCCTTGCCTTCCCGACCGGAGCGTGACACTAGCCGAAGATAACTTCCCGACCTCGGCTGTGCTGCGGGGCGGTCGTTGACCTCTCACCGGCCACCCACACAGTTGTCCACAACGTGTGTAAAGAGCGTGGAACGGCCGGATCCGAGGCTCGCGGCACCTGGCAAGCGACCAGCCAGACTCGGAACCGACCCTGTGCATTAGTAGTCGGCGAGCCGTGACGCTAGCAATCTCTTTGCTGCCGTGCAAGGGAGTGTGCACTTTCGTGATCATTGATCGGCGTGTCGACTGTACAAGAAGGGATGGAGGCGACAAGCTGTCCGACTCGTCCGGTTTGACCCGTTTGGCGGGGCCCCGTACCGTTAGAAGGTCGCTGTCTTAGCCGAAGCGAACCCATTTCCAGTCCGAATCTGTGGAGCCTTTCCGTGAGCAAGCGCACGTTCCAGCCGAGCAACCGGCGCCGCAGCCGTACCCATGGTTTCCGCCATCGGATGCGGACTCGAGCCGGCCGCGCCATTGTGGCCGCTCGCCGGCGCAAGGGCCGCGAGAAGCTCTCCGCCTGATCTTCCCCTTCCGAGAGCCAGTGCTGCCCAAAGCCGCAAGGATGACCCGCTCGGCGGACTTTTCGCGAACCATCCGATCAGGCGTCCGAGTCGCGAGACCCACCGTCGTTCTGCACGCCGATCGCGCTCCCGGCGACCGGGTGTTGGTCGGATTCGTGGTGTCCAAGGCAGTCGGCAATGCTGTCACGCGCAACCGGGTTAAGCGGCGGCTGCGCCATCTAGCCGCGGAGCGGATTCCGACGACTCCGAGCGGAACCGATCTCGTCGTACGGGCGCTTTCCCGCGCGGCGACCGCGCCCTCGGAGCTGAACAGCGATCTACCATCAGCATGGTCGAATGCCGTCGGCCGGCTGGCGGAGCGGAGTGCGTCATGAAGTGGGTTCTGATAGGCCTGTTAAAGGTTTACCGCCTGGTGATCAGCCCGCTGTATGGCAACGTTTGCCGCTACTACCCCAGCTGTTCGGCGTACGCACTGCGTGCCGTCTCGGTCCATGGTGCTGCCAAGGGCAGTTGGCTGGCCGCGCGCCGACTTTTGCGCTGTCACCCGTGGGCGCCCGGCGGCTATGACCCGGTGCCCGGGACTCCTGAATTCGAGGCAGAGCAGCGTGAGCAGGCGCTGCGCCAGGCGGCCAAACTTGAAGAAGTAACGCTAGACCGAGGTGCTGCGTGATCCTCGACCAATTTCCGATGCTGGTGCTGATGGGTCTCGGGGACACCCTGAAATCCATCGGCAGCGCCGTCATGCAGCCGCTCTACTGGGTGGTTTCGGGCATCCTGGTTCTGTTCCACCAGGTCTTCAGCCCTCTCTTCGGCCCCGACTCGGGCTGGAACTGGGCCCTGTCGATCGTCATGCTGACGGTGGTCATCCGAATGGCGCTGATCCCGCTGTTCGTCAAGCAGATCAAGTCCTCGCGCCAGATGCAGCTGCTGCAGCCCAAGGTTCGCGAGCTGCAGAAGAAATATGGCCATGACCGGGAGAAGCTCGGTCAGGAGACGATGAAGCTGTATCGGGAGAACAACGCGAACCCACTCGCCTCCTGCATGCCGCTGCTGCTGCAAGCACCGATCTTCTTCGCGCTGTTCCGGGTGCTCAATGGAGCAGCCCAAAACATTCCGCGCGGCCACTGGCTCGAGATCAACCCAGAGCTGCTTACCTCGCTGAACCAGGCAACGATCTTCGGCGCGCGGCTCTCCGACACCTTCCTGAAGGTTGGATTCGAAAACGGCATCACCAGCGTCCATATCGTCACGATGGTCCTGATCCTGGCCATGACGGCGACGCTGTTCATCACTCAGCTGCAGCTGATGCGAAAAAACATGCCGCCCGAGGCGCTGACCGGGCCGTTCGCTCAGCAGCAGAAGATCCTGCTGTACGTATTCCCGCTGGTCTTCGCGGTCGGTGGGATCAACTTCCCGGTCGGTGTACTGATCTACTGGTTCACCTCCAACCTGTGGACCATGGGTCAGCAGTTCTACGTCATCCGCCGCAACCCGGCTCCCGGCACCCCGGCGTACGACGCCTGGGAAGCCCGCCGCCGGGCGCACGGCAAGGGCAAGCCCACCGGTCCGGAGCCGGAGGGTCCCGCGCCGGACGGCGGCAACGGAGCTCGCCCGCTCTCGCCCGTGCCCGGAGGTGATGGTGCGGCCGCCGCGGCGGTGCCACCGCGAGTCGTACGGCAGCAGCCTCGCAAGCAGAGCCGATCACAGCGCAAGCGCTGAGCCATTCGCACGAGGAGGGGTCGTGAGCGACCGATCGCAGGACGAGACGCCTGAGTTCGACACGGATGAGCCGGGCCCCGAGGCCGGAGCTGGCCTCGAGCCCGACGAACCGCGCCCTGAGCCAGTCGAAGTGCCTGAGCTTGTCGAGAGCCAAGAAGCCACGAATCCAATGGAGACTGAGGCCGAGATCGCAGCGGACTACCTCGAGGAGCTGCTGGATATCGCTGATCTCGACGGGGATATCGACACCTACATCGAAGGTGACCGAGCCCATGTCTCGATCGTCAGCGGCTCCGAGACACTCGTCGGCACAAACGGAGAAGTACTTGACGCGCTGCAAGAGCTGGCCCGCCTCGCTGTGATGACTGAGACCGGCGTGCGCAGCCGTTTGATGCTGGATGTGGCCGGATACCGCGAGCGCCGCCGCCAGCAGCTGATGGGCCTCGCAGCCGATGCCGTACGAGAGGCGACGAGCACTCATGAGCGGGTGCCACTGGCGCCGATGAACCCCTTCGAGCGCAAGATTGTGCACGACGCGGTAGTAGCTGCGGGACTGACGAGCGCATCGGAAGGCGAAGAACCCCAGCGACACGTGGTGGTTCATCCGGTCTGACGCTTGCATGGCAGACCTGTTGCCGGCTCCTGATCAGATTGCCCGAGATCTCTACGGCTACGCCTTCACCCAACTAAGTAGATACGTCGACATTTTGGCCACGAGGGCCCTGGAACGCGGCCTATTGGGGCCGCACGAAACCGACCGAATTTGGGATCGGCACATCCTTAACAGCGCTGCGGTGGCCGACTTCATTGATCTCGGCAGCTCAGTGATCGATGTCGGCAGCGGCGCCGGACTGCCTGGCATCCCCCTGGCGCTTCTCCGGCCGGATCTGCGGGTGACACTCCTAGAGCCGTTGCTGCGGCGTTTCACCTTCCTCGTCGAGACAGTCAGTGATCTGGGCTTGGTTGAGCGCGTCTCGGTCGTCCACGCTCGGGCGGAGGATCACCCCGTACGCTATGACGCCGTGGTGGCTCGGGCAGTTGCTCCGCTGTATCAGCTGGTCACCTGGTGTGATCCACTCCGTCGGCACGGTGGCGTCCTGCTTGCGCTCAAAGGCCAAAACGCCGGGTCAGAGTTGGAGAAGGCACGATCCACCCTGCGGCAGCGCCGACTTCATGCAGAGATTCTGACAGTTTCGTTCGATCCTCAAGTCAAGGCTGCAACCGTTGTCCGGGTCGTGGATGCTTGAGCCACCCGCGTGGCATCAGCGTGTCCGACAGCAGCGTTAGTACCGTACGACTGCACTCACTTCTATACGGAGAGTCCATGAGCAGCGGTCCCACATCCGAGATCGAGGTTGCTCCGACGCTCGGCTGGCCGCAAGCCGTCCATGTCGATCCGCGGATCGGGTGGCCGAATGTTCCACGTGAAACGCTCGACTGGCCTAGCAAGGCGGCGGCACAGATGGTCGGCGGCCCAGAAGCGCCGCCCGCTCCGATCATCCGGCCGGCCGGTCCACGCCGGGCACGCTTTGACCTTGAAGAATTTGCCGCAACGCCGCCCGAACCGGAGGCAGAAGTTTCACGTGAAACGGCTCGGGCCGCTACGCTGCCTTCGCCCGCAAGGCCGCGGGTATTCGTGGTGGCCAATCAGAAAGGCGGCGTCGGCAAGACGACCACCGCCGTCAATCTTGCAGCGGCTCTGGCTCTCGGCGGCCTCCGGGTCCTCGTCGTGGATCTGGACCCGCAGGGCAACGCTTCCACGGCTCTGGGCATTGACCATCCCTCCGGTACACCGGGCACCTACGAGGTCATTCTCGAAGGGGCGGCTATTGCGGATTACATCGTCGAGTCGCCTGAAGCACCTGGGCTAAGGGTGTTGCCGGCCAGCATCGACCTGGCCGGCGCCGAGATTGCGCTGGTTTCGGTGGTCGCCCGCGAGAGTCGGCTATTGCGCGCCTTGAGTGCTTATCTCAAAGACAACCCGATTGACTACGCATTCCTCGACTGCCCGCCATCCTTGGGACTGCTCACACTGAACGCGTTCGTCGCGGCTTCGGAGATCTTGATTCCGATCCAGTGCGAGTACTACGCCCTCGAGGGCGTTTCACAGCTCATGCGGACCATCAACATCGTCAAGGGCGAGTTGAACGATCGGCTGCGACTGACCACGGTGATGCTTACCATGTACGACGCGCGGACCCGACTCGCGGCCCAGGTCGCCGACGAAGTGCGGCAGCACTTCCCTGCGGAGACGCTGACCACCGTCATTCCGCGCTCGGTACGAATCTCCGAGGCCCCTAGCTACGGCCAGACCGTTCTCACCTATCACCCAGATTCGGCCGGCTCGCTGTCTTACCTGGCGGCTGCCGGCGAAATTGCCGCTCGCGGTGCAGAGGAGAAGCAATGACGACAACCACAGAACGCCGAGGCCTGGGCAGAGGGCTGGGAGAGCTTTTCCTCAGGACTGAGGTGCCGGAATCGCCGGCCGAGCCGCGGCTCAATGGAGCCGAAGGGTCCTTCTTTGCCGAAGTGCCGATCGATTCAATTGCGCCTAATCCGAGGCAGCCGCGCACGGTATTCGATGAGGAGGCCATGTCTGAACTCGTGGAATCGATTCGCGAGGTCGGCCTTCTCCAACCCGTTGTGGTGCGGCCGCTCGGCAGCAACAAATATGAGCTGGTAATGGGGGAACGGCGCTGGCGGGCGGCTTCGCTCTCCGGCCGGGACACGGTGCCCGCAATCGTGCGGCAAACTGCGGACGACGACCTACTTCGGGACGCCCTGCTCGAGAACCTCCATCGGGTGCAGCTCAATCCGCTGGAGGAAGCCGCCGCCTATTCGCAGATGCTCGAAGACTTCGGCTGTACCCATGAGGAGTTATCCGGCCGCATCAAACGGTCCCGGTCCCAGATCTCCAATACGATTCGGCTGCTCAAGCTGCCGCCGACCGTACAGCGCCGGGTAGCCGCTGGAGTGCTCAGCGCCGGTCACGCCCGGGCCATCCTGGCAGTCGAAGACCCAGCCGGCCAGGAGCGGCTTGCCCAGCGCGTCGTCGCCGAAGGCTTATCCGTACGCGCTGTTGAAGAGCTGGCCACCCTTGGGGAAACTTCCGCGGAGGACCAGCCGGCGCGCCGCCGCCCGCCTCGGCCCCTTGCGCCTGAACTCGATGAGCTTGCGGCTCGACTCTCCGACCACTTGGAAACCCGGGTTCGGATCGATGGCAAGTCCAGCAAGGGCAAAATCATCGTCGAGTTCGCCGGAGGTGATGACCTGGCACGGCTTACCGCAGCCATGGGTTTGGAGCAAATGTCGACAAATTCCTAATTCAGAGATTCTTGCCGCTTAGCCTTCGCCGGTGAGCGCCGGCGCCGACTCCTCGGCATCTTGCGGCGCGAGCTTCTTGCGTACATCCTTGGTCGCTGATCGCTCGGCGACGAAGGACAGAAAGGGAATCGTCCCGGCGAGCGCAATCAAGATCAGACGCTTCCAGGACCACTTGGCGCGCCGGCCAAGATCGAACGCCGTGAGTAGCAACAGCATGTAAAGCCAGCCGTGCGGGATCGCGGTCCACAGCACCACAATGTCGTTGCCGCCCAGGTATTTCAGCGGCAGGCCGATGCACATCAGCACGACCAGCAGCGTTCCGACGACGTAGGCCATGATCCGGTAGCGGATCAATGCGTTGCGCACGGGCCCGAGCTTATGTCGCGGCTGCGCGCGAGCGGGCTTTGACCCCGCGGCCAGAATCTCGTGCAATCCGGATCGCCATGAAGACGGTAAAGGCTGCGAAGACCCACCACTGGAGCGCGTAGGCCCCGTTGCGCAGCCGGCCGCGGGCTTCAGGAAGACTGACGGGAGCCGGTTCCAGCGATTGAGCCTGCGCGTCCGCAGCCGACAAGACCACGAATCCGTCGATCAGCGGGCCGGGCCAGGATTGGGCGAGCACCGGCAGCTCAAGACTGTTGCCGGCTGGGCCCGAGGCTTCTTCCGATGGCAGCAATATCCCGGTCTGGGCCACGGTTTCCGTTGGCGGAGGAGGGACATCAGGGCCGCCGGGTGTGTCCAGCACGGCACCGCGGACCACCGGAACGACGCTGCCGTCGGCCTGCCGAAGTGGCGTCACCACCCGAAGCATTCCGGGCTGCTCGGCGACCGGAACCAACTCCTGAGGTTGGGCCAGATAGGTGCCGGCAAAGCGCACCGAACGGCCGTAGCCCTCCCGCACCCGGGTGCCCGCCTGCGCCACCTCTTGCAGCTCGATTGGCGGAGCTCCGGCCCGCCGCGCTGCCGCCGACTCGCCCTGCGCCTGGTAAACGTCGAGCTGCCACAATCCCAGCCACACCATTCCCGCACCGACCATCACACCCAACGCAAGAATCAGGGCTTGGCGGAGTCGCCTCACGGAACCCGGGCCATCTCCGCCCGACCAGCCGCCACCCGAACCAGGTCGGCGCACATCTTGCCCAGACTCCAGCCGGCCGCCTCCATCGCCAAAGGCACCAATGAGGTCTCGGTCATGCCAGGCGAGACGTTGACCTCCAGAAAGACCGGGTTCCCTTCGTCGGTAACGATCATGTCGGTTCGGGACAGGTCGCGAAGTCCGAGCACCTCGTGCACCCGAAGAGCCAACTCGGAACAGCGTTGCGCGGCCTCCTCGTCAAGCTCTGCGGGGCAGAGGAACCGGGTCGCACCGGCGGTGTAGCGAGCGGTGTAGTCGTACACCCCAGAATCGGGCCGGATTTCCACGATAGGCAAGGTAGTTGGCCCAGGACCGCGGTCCACGACTGCGACTGCCACCTCCCGGCCCTCGATGAAGCTTTCGATCACGGCGACCGGTCCGTACGCGTACGCCCCGACCATCGCCGACGGCAACTCCTCGGGGCGGCTGACCTTGCTGCAGCCGAGAGCCGACCCGCTACGCGACGGCTTGATCATCATCGGGAATCCGATTTGATCACCCATGGCCTGCACCAGGGCTGAAGCGCCCAGCTCACGGAAGATCTCGTGCGGCAGCGCAACTTGTCGAGGCGTCGGCAGGTCTGCGTCGGCAATCACCGTCGTGGCGATGGACTTGTCGAATGCCACCCGGCAGGCCGACGCAATGGAGCCGACAAAGGGCACGTCCAGCAGGGCGAACACCTCACGCAGCGCGCCATCCTCGCCGGTCTCCCCATGCAGCACCGGAAAGACAATCGCTCCTGGCAGGTCGGCGAGGCTGGGAAGCAGCGAAGAGTCGACGTCGGATTCGACGACCTCCAGCCCGACCGATCGGAGTGCCTGGCTGACCCGACGACCCGAGCGCAGGGAGACGTCGCGTTCGTGCGATAATCCGCCGGCCAAAACCAGGACGGTGGGTACTGGAGTAGTTGCGGTCATGCCTGGTTCGCTCCCGGCGCCTCATACAGCAGCTTGGCCCGTGTGTCCTCGGCAATCGCCGTGCCGAAGGTCTGGAGCACCCCGGTCTCGTACTGCAACACCTCACCCAGCCGCCGCGTTCCTTCCCGGATCCGTTCCGGAGTTGGATAGCAGTAGGACAGCCGCATGTGCCGGCTGCCGAAATCATCGGCATAGAACGCGGTGCCGGGCACGTACGCCACCCGTGCGGTGACTGCGCGGGCGAGCATGGCATGGGAATCCAGGCCTGGGGGCAGCGTCACCCAGACGAAAAACCCACCGCCTGGCACCGTCCACGACGTGCCTGCCGGCATGTCATCGGCTAGACCGGCGAGCATGGCGTCGCGCCGCTCGCGGTACATCTCGCGGAAGACCTTGATCTGTCCCCGCCAATCATGGTTGGCCATGTAGGCCGAGATCGCGTACTGGGAGAACGCCGGGGGACAGAGCGTCGCGGACTCCTGGGCGAGCACCAGCTTCTCGCGAACCGCGTGCGGAGCCAGCACCCAGCCGACCCGGAAGCCCGGCGCAAACGTCTTTGAGAACGAGCCCAGATAGATCACCCGATCCACCTCGAGGGCTCGCATCGCCGGGATCGGGTCGCCCTCGAACCCCAGCAGCCCGTACGGGTTGTCCTCGACCACGAGCAGATCGGCCCGTTCGGCGACCTCCAAGATGGCGGTCCGCCGTTCGAGCGTCTGCGAGACCCCAGCCGGGTTGTGGAAGTTGGGAATCGTGTAGAGGAACTTGACTCGCCTTCCTGCAGCGCGCAGCCCGGTCAGCGCTTCGGCTAGGGCGTCAGGCCGGAGGCCATGATCATCCATGGCAACATGTACGACCTCGCACTGGGAGGCGCGGAACACTCCGAGCGCGCCCACATAGCTCGGTGCCTCCACCAACACCACGTCGCCCGGGTCGCAGAAGATCCGGGTCACCAGATCCAAGCCCTGCTGCGATCCGACCGTCACTGTCACGTCGTCAGGATGGGCAGAGATGCCCTCGAGCTTCATCACCTCACAAATGGCATCCCGCATCTGCGGCTCGCCCTGCCCGGAGCTGTACTGCATCGCCTGCCGGCCACTGGTGATCACCAGCTCATTCAGGATCGAACCGACGACGTCCAGCGGCAGGTCTGTGATGTTGGGCATCCCGCCAGCCAATGAGACCACCTCGGGCCGGTTGGCCACGGCGAACAGCGCCCGGATCGCCGATGCCGTCATCTTGTGAGTGCGTGCGGCGTAGCGGTCGACATAGTCGTCGAGCCGAGTATCCCGCCGCTGCATCCGCTCCAGACTCACGGAGACAAGCCTAAGGCGATGCGTTGGTCTAACCCGCCTACGATGTTCGCATGGCGAAGTCCTCCGATAGCACGCTCCGGTTTGCGCGCTGGTGGGCGTGGCTCGCGCTGGGCATTGCCGCGAGTATCGGTGTCGGGTTCGCCTACGGCCTGACGAAGCCGCGGGCGAGGGCGCAGCCGTGAATGGGCGCCGGTTCCGTCCGCTGACTGCGGAGAACCTGTCCGCACTGCCCGACTTGTGCGCGCGCTGCACCTTCTGGGTCTCCAGTGTGTCGGACCTCGATTCGCCGCCGGAGAACAGTGACGGCCAGCGGCTGAAGCTCGATTGGGCCGAGTCGGTCATCTCACGTTGGGGCTACTGCGGTGTGCTGGCTGTCAATGACGGTGAGACGATCGGCTCGCTGACTATGGCGCCTGCGTCGCTGGTGCCGCGACTGAGCGCGTTCGCCACCACACCGATCAGCCCCGACGCGGCTG
>JBKPML010000177.1:0-12740 GCA_046732135.1 Actinomycetota bacterium | reverse complement strand
AATCGCCGAAGAGGTGATCGGCGAGGATCCGAACGACATCCAGCGAATCTGGACCAAGCTCGTCTGGGCTGGCGCCTCGGTAGGTCGCAGCGGCCTGGCAACCCAGGCCATTGCCGCGATCGATATCGCCCTGTGGGACGTCAAGGCCAAGCGGGCGGGCCTCCCGCTTGCGAAACTGCTCGGTGCCCATCGGGATTCGGTGGCTTGTTACAACACCTCGGGCGGCTTCTTCTCCTCCTCCATCGAGGAGATCATCGACAATGCCCGCGCCTCGGTGGAGCGAGGCATCGGCGGCATCAAAATCAAGGTCGGACAGCCTGACGCACGGATCGATCTGAGCCGGGTTGAAACGGTCCGGGCCGCGCTGGTCGATGATGTCGCGCTGATGGTGGATGCCAACCAGCAATGGGACCGGGTTTCCGCCCTGCGAATCGGGCGGCAACTCGAAGGATTTGAGCTGACCTGGATTGAGGAACCCCTCGACTGCTATGACGCCGAAGGCCACGCGATGCTCGCTGACAAGCTCGACACCCCGATTGCAACCGGGGAGATGCTCACCAGCACAGCCGAGCACCGTGCCCTGATCGAGCGCCGCTCGGTGGACTTCATCCAGCCAGATGCCGCCCGGGTCGGCGGCATCACCCAGTTTCTGCGGATCATGGCACTCGGGGAGGAGGCCGGACTCAAGCTCGCGCCACACTTCGCGATGGAGATCCATGTGCACCTGTCCGCCGTGTACGCGCTGGACGCTTGGGTCGAGCACTTCGATTGGCTGGAGCCGCTGTTCAACGAGCGGCTGCAGATCGCCGACGGCCGGATGCAGGTGCCTGGCCGCCCCGGTCTAGGCTTCTCGCTCAGCGAGCAGGCTCGTGCTCTCACCATCGAGACGACCACCGTTGGCGGCTGACGACATCGGTTCTCTTGCGAGGACCGGGCGGTACCCCATGGGTTGTTGACGTCACAAGAGAGTGGGAGCATTTTCACGTGTCGGAAAATCTCGCGCAGACCATCGCTTACCCGGCCCCCGGCTCCCGCCCGCACCGCAAGGGAGTGGAAGTCATCCCGCCTCACGTGATCGTGCTGTTCGGCGCGACCGGCGACTTGTCCCGCCGCAAATTGCTGCCCGGCCTCGCCCACCTCACCCTGTCGGCACTCGCGCCCGACATCGAGGTGGTTGGAATCTCGCTCGAGGAATTCTCCGATGAGGAGTTTCGCAACTTTGCCAAGCAGGCGGTCACTGAGTTCAGCCACCATCCGCTGACCGAGGAACAGTGGAATCACTTCGCCGCCAAGCTAACCTATGTCCCGCAAGCCAGCGGCCCGGATGGCTTGGCAGAGGCTGTCAAGTTCGCCGAGGAGAGGTTGGGCGGCCCGGTGGGACGGCTGCACTACATGAGCGTGCCGCCGGCTGCCGCGCCGGCGGTGATCAACACATTGCGCCAGGCAGACCTTGTTGACCGGTCACGTGTCGTGATGGAGAAGCCGTTCGGTACCGACCTGCAGAGCGCAATCACGCTCAATGACAAAGTGCATGAGACTTTCCGTGAGCGGCAGATCTTCCGCATCGATCACTTCCTGGGAAAGGAAGCCGCACAGAATATTCTGGCATTTCGTTTCGCGAATGGATTGTTCGAGCCGATCTGGAATCGCAATTTTATTGACCACATCCAGATTGACATTCCCGAGGCTCTTGGTCTGGATCGACGGGCAGCGTTCTACGAACCAACCGGCGCGTATAAGGACATGGTCGTTACCCACCTTTTTCAGGTGCTTGCATTCGTTGCGATGGAGCCGCCTACGGCTCTAGAACCTCGCGCAATTAGCGAGGAAAAGAACAAAGTTTTCCGTTCGATGCTGCCACTTGATCCGGGCCAGGTTGTCCGTGGCCAATACAGCGGATACCGCGAGGAGGAAGGCGTTGCGCGCGACTCCGACACCGAAACCTTCATTGCTTTGAAATGTGGGATCGACAACTGGCGGTGGGCTGGCGTACCGTTCTACTGCCGGACCGGCAAGCGGATGGCTGAGGGGCAGCGGATCATATCGATCGCGTTCAAAGAGGCGCCGAAGAGTATGTTTCCGACTGGATCAGGTGTTGGCTCGTCCGGTCCGGACCATTTGACTTTCGATTTGGCCGATGAGTCGAAAGTGTCGCTTTCTTTCTACGGCAAGCGACCCGGACCCGGCATGAAACTCGACAAGCTGAGTATGCAGTTCTCCACCCAGGAGACCGAAAGTGCTGGCGAAATTCTGGAGGCGTACGAGCGGCTGATCATGGACTCCATGCGCGACGATCACACGCTTTTCACCACGGCGGAGGGCATTGAAAGCTTGTGGGAGAGGTCCGAGCCACTGTTGCAGAACCCGCCGCCGGTGAAGCCGTACGCGCCGGGCACGTGGGGTCCCAATGCGATCCATCAACTGATCGCTCCACATGCCTGGCGCCTGCCGTTCGAGCGAGCGTGGCGCGAAAAGAGGTAGTAGGTAGGGCAAGGACTAGGGTTCCCGAGCGTCGGGTGATCGCGCTCCCATTCTCTTGTCAGCTCGCGCGATCGCGCGCTTAGGCCCATGGCTTCCTCACTCGGTCGCCGACGTGTCGGCTCGACTCGCTCGTCCAGACATCGGCGCGATCTACCGACGCTCGCTGACAGCACGTTGCGATTAACAGGGCCCTGGATGACGTTAAGATGAGGCAGTGCCTCGACCGGACGGCCGCCTGAATCACGATCTTGATCCGCGCGAGCGTGGACCTCAAGACGCGTGTGGAGTTTTCGGCGTCTGGGCACCGAACGAAGAGGTGGCCAAGCTCACCTACTTCGGGCTCTACGCGTTACAGCATCGTGGTCAGGAATCGGCTGGGATCGCGGTCAGCAAGGGCACCCAGATCATGGTGCACAAGGAGATGGGTCTGGTCTCCCAGGTCTTCGACGAGAACGCGCTCAACTCCCTGGGCAACGCACATTTGGCGATCGGGCACTGCCGCTATTCGACAACCGGCGCCAGCGTCTGGAAGAACGCTCAACCAACCTTCCGTCCGACGGCTACCGGCGGAATCGCTCTCGGCCATAACGGCAATCTCACCAACGCCCTGGAGCTGCGCGAGTGGCTCAACGAGCGGGACCTGGCCGGCAACTCATTACTGCCAGGATCCCTGTCCAACGAGGCAACAAACGACACGTCCTTGATCACGGCACTGCTGGCGACCTTCCCGGACCTGAGCATCGAACAGGCTGCGGTGCGCGTGCTGCCTCGCCTTCGCGGCGCTTTCAGTCTGGTCTTCATGGACGAGGAGACCTTGTACGCCGCCAGGGACCCGCAAGGCATCCGCCCGCTTGTTCTGGGCCGGCTCGAGCGCGGGTGGGTCGTGGCCAGTGAGACGGCCGCCCTCGACATCGTCGGTGCTTCCTTCGTCAGGGAGATCACCCCCGGGGAACTGCTGGCGATCGATGCCAATGGTCTTCGGTCAACTACGTTCGCAGCGCCGGAGCCCAAGGGCTGCCTGTTCGAGTACATCTACCTGGCGCGACCGGACACCCTTATCTCCGGCAACCGACTGCACTCGGTGCGCGTCGAGATCGGCCGGACATTGGCTCGCGAGTATCCGGCTGATGCGGACCTCGTTATTCCGGTGCCGGAATCGGGCACGCCGGCCGCGATCGGATATGCCGAAGAGTCGGGCATTCCGTACGGTCAGGGGCTGGTGAAGAACTCCTACGTCGGCCGCACGTTCATCCAGCCGAGCCAGACGATCCGTCAGCTCGGCATCCGTCTTAAGCTCAACCCGCTGCGTGACGTGATCGGTGGCAAGCGGCTGGTAGTGGTCGACGACTCGATCGTGCGTGGCAACACCCAACGAGCACTCGTGCGCATGCTACGTGAGGCTGGCGCCGCCGCGGTCCACATCCGTATTTCTTCGCCGCCGGTGAAGTGGCCTTGTTTTTACGGCATCGACTTCGCCACTCGGGCCGAGCTGATCGCCGCCAATGCCACCACCGAGGAAATCTGTCGCTCGATTGGCGCCGACTCTCTTGGCTACGTTTCACTCGACGGACTGGTCGCTGCCACAAACGTTGCAAAGGACCAGCTGTGCCGGGCGTGCTTCGACGGGATCTATCCTGTTGAGCTACCGCTCAGCGAGCGGCTTGGCAAGGACATTCTCGAAGAGCCCGTAAGGACCGATGTCGACGGCCTGACAACGGTGGTCGCTGGTATCGGAGCATCTGACGCACTGTCGCGTCCCTAACCAACCAACGAACACATTCCCTCCAGAGCCGGGGTCGATATCATGATCGAGAACTCTGCTTACGCCGCCGCTGGCGTGGACGTCCAAGCCGGCGTGCTGGCTGTCGAGCTAATGAAGGAAGAGGTCGCCAAGTCAAGGCGGCCCGAAGTGCTCGGTGACCTCGGCGGCTTCGCCGGGCTCTTTGACGCCGCCAGGCTCTCTTCAATGCAACATCCGGTTCTTGCAACCTCCACCGATGGGGTCGGCACCAAGGTGGCCATCGCCCAAGCGCTTGATGATCACTCTTCGATCGGTTTTGATCTTGTCGGTATGGTCGTCGACGACCTGGTCGTCTGCGGAGCAGAGCCGCTGTTCATGACCGACTACATCGCATGTGGGCATGTCGATCCGCAGCGGATTGCGACGATAGTGGCGGGGATCGCAGAAGCCTGCATGGAGGCGGGCTGCGCCCTGGTCGGCGGCGAGACTGCCGAGCATCCCGGGTTGATGGAACCGGATCAGTACGACTTGGCTGGCGCGGCTACCGGGGTCGTGGAGCGCGATCGGATTCTGGGGTCCGACCGGGTCATCCCTGGAGATGTGATGCTTGCCATGGCCTCGGACGGCCTGCATGCCAATGGCTTCTCGCTGGTGAGGCAAGTATTGCTGGAGCGGGCCGGTTGGTCGCTCGACCGTGTAATGCCGGAGCTCGGGCACAGCCTGGGCGAGGAGTTGCTCCGGCCCACCCGGATTTACGCCCAGCCCTGCCTTGCTTTGATCAACGCCGTCGATGTGCACGCCATGAGTCACGTCACCGGTGGTGGGCTGGCTGCGAATCTGGCACGTGTGATCCCGGAATCGTGTGAGGTGCATATCGACCGGACCACCTGGCGACCGGCGCCGATCTTCGACATCGTGGGCTCCGTTGGAAGTCTCTCCCGTGGGGACCTCGAGGCGACGCTCAATATGGGTGTCGGAATGGTCGCGGTAGTGCCGGAGGAGTCGGTTGACTCAGGGATTCGGCTGCTCGCCGAACACGGCGTGCTGGCCTGGGTCTGTGGGTCGGCGGCGCCAACCGGATCGGGCACTCGGGCGCCGGTGACGTTCTTCGGCGAATACGCTCACGCGTAAGTCTCCGCAAGCTCGCGGGACACTGGGATGGCGCTTTGCACTGGTTTGAGCATTAGGTAGCCTTGCCCTCACGACATTAACCAGTTTCCCGCCGCGGTCAGCCGCGAGCAGACAAGTGCGAGGGGGTCGACCCGTATGGGGCGCGGCCGTGCAAAAGCGAAGCAGACGAAGGTCGCTCGCGAACTGAAATACCGTTCGGTTGAGACGGATTTCTCATCGCTGGAGCGTGAACTTCAGTCGGGGTCGGACGGGCATTCGGTCCCTCCAGCGTATGCGGATCTTGCCGAGGAGTACGACGAGGACAACCCTCAAACCGACGCACGTTATGAGGACATGCGCAAGTCGGGATAATTCCATCCCGACTCCGGGCCAGGGCATAGCCTGGAAGCCATGAGCCAGAATCCTGAAGATACGCCTGACCAGCCAACTGATCAGGGTCGTTCCAGCAGCGCGCCAGGGTCCGACCCGTACGCGGCTAGTACGCCAGACCACTCCGGTGAGGATTCCTTCGGCGATTCCGGCGAGAGGCCCTATGGCTCCTCAACCAGTCCGTCCGGCAGCCCTGACAGTGGCTCAAGCACCAGTCCCACCGGCAGCCAGGACCCTGTCTCAAGTACCAATCCGTACGGCCAGAGCCAAGACCCTGGCTCAAGCGCCGGTTCGTACGGCCAGAGCCAGTATGGGCAAGGTGGCTATGACCAGAACGCGGGCCAGGCCGGCGAACAGGGTGGTTATCCGCAGTACGGCCAGCAGGCCGATCCGAACTACGGCCAGGCTCAGTATCCGCCAAGCCAGTCCCAGCCGTACGCGCAGCAGGTGCCGGGCGGTTCCGACCCGAATGCGCAGTACGGTGCGCCCAACCAGGCGTACCCGCCCCAGCAGTACGCTCAGCCCGGTTATCCCCAGTATGCGGGTCAAGCAGGACAACCGCCTGTCTCGGAGAGCGACGAGAAGCTATGGGGTCTGCTGGCGCATATCAGCATCCCGTTCATCGGCTTCATCGGGCCGCTGATCGTTTATTTGATCTACAAGGATCGCAGCCCCTGGCTCAAGGACACTTCGACCGAGGCGCTGAACTTCTCGATCCTCTACTCGATCGCGTCCCTTGTGTGCTCGCTGTTGATCATGGTGCTGATCGGGGCGATCCTGCTGCCGTTGGTATTCATCGGCGCCTTGATCTTCTGCATCCTGGCTGCCCTGGCGGCCAACCGGCACGAGTTCTACCGGTACCCGATCAACTGGCGGATCATCAAGTAATCCCGCCGGAGACCCCAGAGGCGACTGCGGCCGACAGGCCCGTCACTTTACCCGGAAAACTTGCACTTCACCCATGAAGTTTCGTGGGTAAGGTGCCAGTTTCCCACGTAAACATGGGAAACCGACAAGCACCCACGTGGGAAACCGACAAGACTCCACGTGGGAAACCGACCAGACCGCACTTGTTGAAGGGCGGGGATCTGCCACGCTGGAAGGGTGAGGTTGTGGCATCCTGACTTCCTGGACGGGTACGAGAGCATCGACCTGCCACTCGATAACGCTCCGAGGGCGTCGAACGAGCCGGCCGACGTCGAGATGGTGGCGACGCTGGTCCGTAAGACACCGGCTGATCATCACTCGAGTGCCGTGCTCTACGTGCACGGCTGGAACGACTACTTCTTTCAGACTCACCTGGCCGACCAGTTGAGCGACATCGGGTTCGACTTTTACGCCATCGACTTGCGTCGCTATGGCCGCAGTCTCCGTCGCGGTCACCTGCGCGGGTTCATCACCGACCTCGACGACTATGGTGCCGAGCTCGGGCTGGCGGCAGACGTCATCGATGAGGACCATGATCAGCTCGTCTTGATGGGCCACTCCACCGGTGGGCTGATCGCTTCGCTTTGGGCGGCCAAGAACCCAGGCCGGATCGACGGGCTCATCCTCAACTCGCCGTGGCTTGATATGCAGGGTCTACCCATGGTCCGCGCACTTGGCACGCCGGTGATTCAGGCTCTCGGCACCAGCCTGCCCACGACGGTCCTGCGGCTGCCGGAGAGCGGGTTCTATGCCCGTATGGTGCACAGCTCACTGGGCGGGGAATGGGAGTACGACCCTGATCTCAAACTGATCCCGTCGGCTCCCGTCCGGGTCGGCTGGTTGCGCGCCATCCTGCAGGGCCACCAGAGGGTGGCCGCCGGCCTGCACATCGAGGTGCCGATTCTGGTACTTGCCTCTTCAAGGACCGAATTCGCTCGCCGCTGGCATGAGGGCCTGCGAACCGTCGACACCGTTCTTGATGTAGAGCAGATCGCCAAGCGGGCTCCGGGTCTTGGGCGCTGTGTGACGATCGTGCGGATCGACGAGGCAATGCATGACGTGATCTTGTCGGCGCCCGACGTACGCAAGGTGGCGTTCGACGAGATGTCTCGATGGATCGACGGCTACATCATGACCCGGAGCTGAACGCCGCGGGGCATCTTCCGGCGCGTTATCCGGCACTGCTTGAATGTTGCCGTGACCGAGATGCCGCATGTTGTCGTCGTGGGCGCCGGCTTTGGCGGTATAGCCGCGACTGACACGCTTTCTAAGGAAGGGTTCCGGGTAACCCTGGTCGACCGCCACCCGTACAACACGTTCCAGCCGCTGCTTTATCAGGTGGCCACCGGCGGGCTGAACCCAGGAGACGTCACGTATGCCCTGCGCTTCTTCGCGGCAAAGCACGAGGATGTCCGGTTCCGCCGGGCGACGGTGGTCGGGATTGACCATGAGGCTCGCGAAGTGATCTGCGACGACGGTATCCGGATCGGCTTCGACTACCTGATCATCGGCAACGGGATCACCACGAATCACTTCGGGATCCCCGGTGCGGCTGAATACACCATGTCGATGTACACCCGAGCCGAGGCCCTGAGGGTGCGTGACACGATCTTCGGAAGTCTTGAGATAATCGCCGGCACGTCCCACCCAAACACCGGCGCCTTTACCGTTGTGATCGTCGGCGGCGGACCCACCGGCGTGGAGATGGCCGGGCAGTTGGCAGAGCTCAAGACCGAGACGATCCCATCGACTTATCCAGAGCTCAATCCAGCCCGAGTGCACGTCGTGCTCGTCGAGATGACCGAACATCTGCTGGCGCCATTCGACGACTCCCTCCGCAAGTACACTCTGCGGGAGTTGATCAAGCGTGGCGTCGACGTGCGGCTCAAGACCGCGATCTCAGCGGTGCATCCGCACAAGGTCGACTTCAAGGACGGGTCGTCCATGCCCGTCGATCTGGTGATCTGGGCTGCCGGTGTCGGTGGCGACAAGGAGATCCAGAACTGGGGCCTGCCGATCGGGCGGGCCGGCCGGATTGAGACCAATTCCGACACCTCGGTGATCGGGCGTGACCGCATCTTCGCCATCGGCGATGCAAGCCTCATTGTCGATAACCCGCTGCCGCAACTGGCGCAGCCGGCCATTCAGATGGGTAAGCACGCGGCCCGTCAGATTGCCCGGATATATCGCGGCCTGGAGACCCACAAATTCACCTATCACGACAAGGGCATCATGGCGACTATCGGCCGCGGCGACGCCGTGCTGGAAATGCCCAATGGCCTCAAAGTGACCGGTGTGGCTGCCTGGCTGGGGTGGATCGTGCTGCACCTCGCCTTCTTGCTGGGTGGGCGCAATAGGGTTCAGACGCTGCTCAACCTCGGTTCGCGCTATGCAGGTCCGCGCCGGTCTAACGCCATCATCGGCGACGTCATGGAGCCGCCACGGATGCGGATGCTTTCCGAAGGAGAGCCCCACGAGGAAGAGGAGGCGGCCGAGGACGAGATCGAGGAGGGTGAGCCCGAGGTCATTGCTCGAGCGGCCCCGACGACAGCCGCCTGAGTTAGGCGATTTCGCACTAGGCCACGGCACAGGTGCCATCGCCGATTGAGCGTCCCATTTTCCTCAGGCATAACGAGAGGCGGTCCGCTCGGCTGCCTCACCGTACGAGGGGCCGTGGCTCACCGCGTGTACGAGCAGCGGGTGCAGCTGATGTAAACCGATCAGAGTCCGCCAATTCCGGCTTAGATGCGCAGCGTCGACATAGGCCGCTGTGATCGTCGCCAGCTCCGGCGCTCCGAACAAGTGCAGCATTGCAAGATCAGTAAGCCCGTGGCCACCGTGCGCGGCCGGGTCGATCAGCACCACGCCGACGGTGGTGAAGATCAAATTGCCCGACCAGAGATCACCGTGGATGCGGGCCGGGGCGCGATCATCGTCGAATTCGCCGGCTATCAGGCGTTCACAGACCCGATCGACCGAAGCTGCACCGTTACTGCTCAGGTTGCCGAGGTTGCGAGCCTGCCGCGCGTACGGGAGCACTCGCTGCTCCGCATAGAACCGGCCCCAGGTGAGGGTCGGACGCATCGTCAGTGCCTGCCGCCCGATGTAGCCGTCCCCGCTCCAGCCAGCGGGCGGCGATCCGAAGGCATCGGCACCGGCCGCGTGCGTGACCGCGAGAGCGTGGCCGAATGAGGCTGCGGCTTGGCGCGTCGGCGGGGTCGAGCTCACGCGCTCAAGGATCAGCCGATCGTTGGATACTTCCACAACGCGGACGACTCGCGCCGAGCCGGAACCAGCCTCCGCGAGCCAGCGCAGGCCAGCGGCTTCGACGGCGAAGTGGTCCGGATCGTCAACGCGTGAGTGCTTAGTGAAGGTGGTCGAGGTCACAGTGGCCAGGGCCGGAATCGAACCGGCGACCTTTCGCTTTTCAGGCGAACGCTACTACCGACTGAGCTACCTGGCCGTGCCCATCGCGGCGTACCGATCCGGGCCTAGGGCGGCGAACTTATCGCCACTCTCGCGACCCCGACGGGACTCGAACCCGCGACCTCCGCCGTGACAGGGCGGCGCGCTAACCAACTGCGCCACGGGGCCTTGGCTGACCAACTTAGTACGCCCTTCGGACGCCGGCGAAACTATAGCGCAGTCGGACGAGCGGCCTCGTCATAGCCGGGCAGAGTCTGGTTCCACGCCGAGCTTGCCGAAGGTCTCTTCGGCTGCAGTCAACAGAGGTGTGGATTCGTTCAGCCGATGTCGGCTATGAAGCCATCGAGCCAAGTCCAGCTGAGCGCGGGCCCGCCAGTAGCGATATCCGAGCCCATCGAGGATATCGATTGCAGTCTGCAGATTTGCCTCGACATCGGCCGTGCTGGAGCCCTGCATGATGGTGATCAAGGTGGCGTATCTTGATCGCTGCGCGGCGAGGTACGGCGGAACGTGCTCAGCCGGAGCATCAGCGACCAGGCCGAGTAGCGCTTCCGCCTGCCCGAGTTCGCCATTGCCGATCGCCGCCTCTAGCGCCATCGGCCAGGCCAGGCGGAAGCTTTCCGACATCAAGCCGTTGGCTTCATAAGCGCTCTTCGCCGCCGCAACGGACAACTCGAGTGCCGATTGATGCCGCCCCTCCAACGAGGCAACGGCAGCTTGCGCGATCAGGTAGGAGTCTCGGCTCTGAGCATCGTCGTCGCTGGCCCAGCTCTCGAGGGGTTGCAAATGGATCCGTGAACCTGCCAGATCTCCACGGGCCGCGGCCAGCAGCAACAAGGGAAAGTGTCCGAAGTTCTGCAACTCGACAATCTCCGCGGACTGCACTGCCCGTAGCCCATAGCTCTGGGTCAACTCCCATTGCCCGCTATAGAAGTAGTGAAAGGCGATGTTGCTGAGAGCGATTGCCCGGTTGCCTACATCGCCGAGCCTTTCCGCGAGCGCTAGCGCGGCGAGGTGCTCAGCCTCGGCCTCCGGCAAGTCGGCCTGCGCCCGGACGTCGGCCAGGTTCCCTCGTCCCATCAGTTCGGCCTTCGCCAGGTCGTTCTTCCGAGCGACCTCGACCAGCGCCTGGAACGTGTCGGCCGCCTCCCGAGCACGGTGCTGTCGCTGGAGCAGCCAGCCCTTGGCATTGAGGGCCTTGCTCAAAACCTCCGGAGAATTCGCAGCGGTTGCCAACGCCAAGGCCCGCTCGGCGTGGTACGCGACTTCGTCCTCGCTCAGCGAGAAGGCGTACCACTCGGCAAGAACGGAGTGCGCTTCAGCCTCTGCCTCCACCTCCTGATGTTCTGCGAGTACGCCGATCGAATTCTGCAGGAGTGCCTTTCCCTCGGCGATTCGGCCGAGAACGCTCAGGGTTCGCGCTAACGGAGGAGCGAGTCGTGCAGCCTCCACCTCACGCCCCGCCGCTCGGTGACCCTCGATCGCCTCCTCGCCAAGTTTCAGCGACTCTTCGTACCGTCCGCTCAGGAAGGTCATCCGCGCTGCCAACGCGATGAGCCGAAGCCGGTCGATGTCGTTCGCCGTCAGATCGGCTGCTTGGAGGTAATAGTTCCGGGCACGATCCGGTGAGCCAAGGGAATTCATTCGCGCCGCTGCTCGCTCGTACGCGACTGCTGTTCGAGCCCGGATCTCATCGCGGTCGGAATCCCGGCCAGCAGCGCGATAGGCGTCGAGGTAGTGGGCCGCTACGACTTCGGAGTCAATCGCGCTGTCGACCGACTCCTCAAGGCGCCTGGCCACGGCGAGATGGCGAACCTTCCGTTGGCGGCGGCTAAGCAGGTCGGCGGCGACCGATCCCAACATGGACTGGACGAATCGGTATTGTTCGCCGCCAGGTGAGGTCGATTCCCCGGTGATCGCGAGGATGCCCTTCCCCACCAATGCGTCCAGATGACGCTCGACGTCGCCATCGGGCGCAGTGGCGACGGCGCCAATCGCGTTGCGTGCGAAAGAGGAGCCGAGAATCGCAAGGGCCTTGATGAAATCTCGCTCCTCAGGCGGGAGCTGGTCGAGCCGGGATGCAATCAGCGCGGTTAGCGAGGCGGGGACTTCCAGGTCCTCGACATCTTCGACAACAGCGAGATTGCCATCCCTCTCGGCCACCAGACCACGATCGATCAACGAGCGCACTGTCTCGACCGCGTAGAGCGGGACACCAGCCGACTGGCTGATGATCTTGGCCTTCAGCGCGGTGGGCATTTCCTGCACCAAGTCGTCGAGGATGTGCTCGATGAGTTCGGCGGGCAGCGGATCGAGATGTATCCGGCTGGAACCGCGGTCACGGGCAAGCGCACTTGTGTCTTCTTGATCGCTTGGGGGTCGAACCAGGGTGAGGAGGAAGAGGGGCTTAGGGGCGGACCACTCAAGAAGATAGGTCAAGAAGTCGATCAACCCGCTGTCCGCCCATTGCAGGTCATCGAACACTATGACGACAGGTTGAACGTCACTGAGCCGTTCCAACAAAAGGCGCCATGCAGCGAAAAGCTCGTCCCGGGCGAAGTATCGTCCAGAGTCACCCAGCAGCACGGAAAGCCGCGGCTGTACGAAGCTGCGCTCCTCATCGTCAGGGATCCACTGCGCCAAGCGTTCCGTGAGGTCGGCCGTT
>JBKPML010000176.1:0-17578 GCA_046732135.1 Actinomycetota bacterium | reverse complement strand
GCAGTCCGGCGTGGGTGCCCGCCAGCACCGTGGCCGGCTCGGCGCCGAAGAAGTGCGGCACGCCGCTGACCTGATCACCCACCACCGTGGCCTGCGCCAGCAGGTGGTGGCCGTTGATCCGCCAGGCCCACGGATCGGTGCTCCTCGGATCTCCCAGCACCACCAGCCAATACGGCAGGTCCCGGTACGGATCAACGCCAGCCCGGCCGGCCTGCTGGAGCGACACCTCTCGCCGGACAGCTTCGATCCGGATCACCAGCTGCGTGTCGGACCAGCCGCGCACGCTGTGGACGAGCCGCAGCAGGTCCAGGGCCGGCTCCAGCTGCTCGTCGCTCAGGTCGCCGAGCCGAAGTCCGGGTCGCTGGCCGGGGAAGTAGGTCCACTGCTTGTGCATGTCGCCGTCGAAGGGGAAGACCAGTTGACGGTGTTGCTCGGTGTCCAGGCGGTCGACCAGACCGCGGACAGCCTCTCGCATCGCTGCTGCGAGATCCGGCGTGGTGAGCTCGACCATGCCGCCAACCTAGCGGCCGCCTTCGCAGGCAAGCGTGGCCGCCAGCAGAGGTAGGCGTCGGTGTTCGCAGACATTCCGCAGGGTGTTGAGGACGAGGCCGACATCGTTTGTCGCTCTCAACCTCCTGGGATCTGCCAACGGCGTCCTCCCTCGATCGTTGGCTGATGGCCTCAGCCGCTCGGCGAACGCTAACGGTCCCGAGCGAATCGTCCGGACCCCTCTTTCCCGAAGATCTCCGAGCGGCGAAGCTTCGTCTGTTTGTACTCGAAGTCGTCCAATCGTCGAGACTGGGCCGTCGTTGCTCGGGGTCATGCGCACATTCAGGATCTCGCGAGTCGGCCAGGCGGTGACTCGGCCAGCCGGTTGGAACACTGACATCAGCCGGATCGTCAGCGTGCCGAAAGCGGCCCTCCAGCGGGCATGCCAAGAGGGTCAGGCCCAAAATCGCCGGTAAAGGTCGCGGAGCAACGCGATCTCAGCTCCGTGGTGTATCTGCTCGTCCAGCAGGATAGTCATCACCTCTCCCGCGGTCCTGCTGCCGCCGAGGTGGCTCGGGCGGGGCTGGAGCAGGTCACCGTCGTTCGCCGACGCCAACCAGGCCGTCACGGGTCGGCGACTGTTCTCCCAGTCCGCCAAGACCTCGTCCGCGGTTCCGTGAACCGGAAGGTCGGGAAAGGTGCGCAGACCTGGCCCAAAGGCGTGCTCCATATAAATCTCGTTGTCGCCGATCAAGTGGGCAAACCGCCAACCAATGCTCGTCACCGGATGGGGTTGTGGTGGGTCGAACTCGTAGGGATAGGTCCAACCACCGGGGTGGGCCGCGTCGGGGACTAAGTTCCACGAATCGTCCACCGGTTCCCACAACAGCTCTTCATCCGCCAGACCACGACATCGCGCCGCCAGGCGCTCGCCGGATTTGCACCACAGCCGATCGAGCAGAATCACAGCGTTACGCACGCTCGTAAGGTGATCGGAATCCATCGTCTTGATGGTAAACGGCTGCCGCCGCCAGCAGCGTTCCTTGCAGCCCGTCACGGTGTAGCGACTCCACAGTTCGCAACGGTGGCGTCAGGATAGGTGACGAAATCGTCGAGGGACATCGTGAGGTCGTGATGACGTCGGTGGGCGCGGACTGTCCCGGCGAACTGCGCTCAAGGAACGCTAAGCGGACTGATCTAGTGATGTGAATCTGCCGGCGGGCCGGTGTCGATGACGCAATCTCTTGTGAATGGACGAGCTATGGCATTCGTGATATCGCTAGCCTCGATCGGGCGATAGCAGCGCAATGGTTACCGCCGATGACATCCGGACGGTTGCGTTGTCGTTGCCGCGGACCGAAGAGGCGCTGGTCCGGGATCAGGTCAAGTTTCGGGTGGGCCGGATTGTCTATGTGGCACTCAGCCGTGACGAGCTGTCGATGGGCTTCGGCTTTCCGAAGCACGAGCGCGCCGCATTGGTCGCCACCTATCCAGAGAAGTTCTTTCTGCCCATTCAGTCGGATCTGCGTTACAACTGGCTCCGGGTGTGGTTGGCCGCGATCGATGAGACAGAGATGCGGGAGCTCGTCGTCGACGCTTGGCGCATGGTCGTGCCGAAGCGAGTTGCAGCCGAGCATCTAGGTGATCATCCGTGAGCGACCATGCAAACCCGGTTGGCTCCGGCGTTTGCGCTGATGACTACCGACGCAGCCAACCGATGAGGCGCACCTGACGCGCGCCTACAATTCCTGCTCGTCTTTTGAAGGACAGCTGGATCTCCGAGTGCAACCGTTTGCACAGCACACGTCGACGCCGGGCTCACTACGTCTGTGCTGAAAGGACGCAGAACTCGTTGCCTTCCAGGTCGCCAAGCACGACCCAACCGCCGCCTCGCTGTCCAAGATCTACCTGGCTGGCGCCCAAGACGAGGAGCCGCTGCACTTCAACATCTTGGAGTCTGAGCCTCAGCGAGCGCGATGGGTAGCTGACGCGACGTACTGCGTAATAGCGGGCACTGCCTGCGTGAAGCGATGGATGCCATTGCAGGCCCGGGCTCAGCCACGCAATCGCGCTACAGGCGTGCCGTCAGCTCGACCAAGGCTTCGAGTGTGGCTCTAGACTTGTCTACTTCGGACGCCCTCGCGCGAGGGAGCGGCGCCGCTGGCTTTTTCAGTTAGTCGCCGATCGTGGCGGCTGCCAAGACGGATCACGGCCGAACCAACCAACGAGCCGGTCACATGCAGTCGCTTCCACTGGCACCGCCACCTCGTAGCCGAAGGCCCTGCCCTTGCCGCGGAACTGCGGCTGCAGCATCTGCCGGGACCAAGCCAGAGCGTGGTCGGCGAGCTCGTCGTCCAGCGTGACCGGGAGCTGCGCCGCTTTGGTCAGGTCCCAGGCGTGGACACAGAGCTCGGTGATCTGGTGGTCCGCCCGGCTGCGAAGCGGCGCCTCGGCGCCGCCCGGCACTGGAACCCTTTGGTCGAGGTCCGCGGCTCGCCATATCTCGAGCAGTGTCTGCGTACCGTGCCGATAGTCCTGGACCCAGTTGTCTCCCAACTCTGGGGGTTCAGCCGACCAGTCAGCGGTCTTACCTTGGGCCGAGGCGACGAAGTTTCGCGGGTTCTGCCGCACGACATGACGCAGTAGTTCGCGAACAGTCCAATCGCGGCAGGGGGTCGCAGCGTCGAGGCCGTAGGTAGGGACCTGCTCGATGACCGTCGTCATCTGGCTTAGAGCGCGCGAAAGCAAACCGATGGTGTCAGGCATGCACCCGATCCTGCTCCCCGCCTGCCGCAGCCCAAGAGCCTAGGTCTCATTCAGCCCCTACCGCTTCCGCTCAAGCTCCTAAAACCGGCACCCCGACCTGCTGTAAGGCTCAACAAATCTTTGGCGGCCGGCGACGATCAAAGCCTGGGCCAAGAATCGGCCGAAACGGACGCCGAAGACCCGCCCATAGCCAGGCCAAGTCCTGCATACCCGGGATTGACGCGCACAGGACTGGGCTAATCAGGACGCGGCTCGCGCCAACAGGGGCACGGCCGGATTTGGCTCAACTACTCAGGGGCGTCGCCATGGGAGCGCGACGTTCGCTGCCACCAACCTATGACTCGCCATGCCCCGATAAGCGAGAGCGCACCAGCGCATACGGCGATGAAGATGAACAATCCCCGGTCTTGCTGATCAATCCGGTCGCCGCCTAATAGGACGATGCAGCCAATGAATACTGCGATACTTAAGGTCGGCGCTACATACCTCCCCGCAGGGCGCTCTAGCTATCTGGTCCGGCTGGCCGCCGTGTCGGGCTGCGGTCGACATGCACCGCGATCGAGCACGGCGAGGTGGCGTCGATCCGAGGCGAGCTGGCTCGCTAACAGTTAGGTGGTTGGGAGTTCGAGTCCCCCCGCCAGCTCCCTGTGATGAGTCGCCTTCGGCTGAGGTTTCGACCTTTCTACTTCGGCTGATGCTTTGCACGGTTTCGCCTGAGGGTTGACACCTACTTCGGTTGATCCTTGACGCGGGCCCATCGGATACATCGGCTCCCCTCACTCGCAGCGGATGCGGCCCCGAGGTGGTCCTCGGGCGTGCAGGTCGTGTAAGTGGCTCTACCGGGTGTAGATCGGCTGGGCAAGGCCGCGGCATCGGTTGCCGGCCAGATCATGTCGCTGACACCACCGACTTAACGATCCGCAGGCGATCGCGCCCGCGGTTGTGTACCCGATATGCACCGACCGCCGCCGGAATGGCTAGCGTCTCGGCGTAGGCAAGGTTATGGACGCCGTGCGTCGCATACTCGATCGAGGCCGGGCCACCATCGACGAGGGTGACCACATGGAACCGGCCCTCGGTGTCCTGGTCGGCGTGCGCATCGGCGCCCACAGTGACTCGACGGACTTCGAAGAACATTTCGGGAAGTGCACCGAGGAGCTGTTCGCGCCATCTGTCACCTTCCCTCACGGTCCGGGGTGCCTGGATGAGGTCCTGCTTCACAGCATCTCCGACTCGGCTGATGTCCAGGTTGCGGAAGGCGTGGTCGACGTGCACCGGGCGCTGCCGGCCGGCGCGGTCCCGTCGTAGCCAGTCGTAGAACCGCAGCGAGTACAGGTAGGGCGTTGCGCTGACCTCGAGGACCACGTTTCCTGCGCTGCTGCCGTGAGGGGTCCCGGCTGGGACGAGGAAGAGCTGGTGCGGAGCTGCGGGAAATGTCTGGACGAACGCCTCGATGTCGAACTCGATGCCCCGGGCGTTGGCTTCTTGAGAGCGACGCTCGAACTTCTCCACTGATGCGTCTTCGCGGAGGCCGAGGAAGACCTTGGCCCCTTCAGAGCTGACCATCACGTAATAGGTCTCGTGCTGGGTGTACGGCCAGCCGAACACCGTGCGCATGTAGTCGTCCCGAGGATGGCAGTGCACCGAGAGATTCCCGCCGCCCATGGTGTCCAGGTAGTCGAACCTGATGGGAAATGACGTCCCGAAGACCTCATGGACGGAAGGGCCGAGGATGTCCTCCGGCGCCAGGGACACGATCATTTGGAACGGGATTTCAACGAGGTTCGTGATCTGACCCAGCAGCACGCCGCTTTCCGGCGCGATCAGCTCATAGCCGAGGGCGGTGTTGGGTGCACCAGGGCTGTGACCCAGGTGTTGCTGAGCCCAATGGCCTCCCCACGGGGTGCTATTGAACACCGGGCGGGTACGGAACGGCTGTCGAGCCAGCCGGGTGCATGTAGCGCGTAGCGCGACGCCGTCTATCGAGGTCGGGGCCACCGGGTCCTGAGTGTCGATCCAGCGGTCGATGCTCGGCGCGTACTCGTCGCGATGCCGGTCCAAAAGCGGCCAGTCGACATAGAAGAGCCGTCTGAGGCTCGGCGCCACTCCCGCAGGCTGGGCCAGGTTGCGTCCGTTGCCCGCGGCCAGCGCGGCCTCTGCATAGCGTTTGGGCAGGTCTATCCACCACAACACGTCCGGTTGAGACAGGGCCGCCCCGGGGCCGATCACCAGTCGCAGCTCTTGGGCACTCTTGCTGCTCGTTCCAGTGATAGCCGACAAGGCGTCCAAGTCGATGAGGTCCGCCAGGGAGCCGCCGGCAAGTCTGGCGAAGTCTGGGTCATCCCTCAGCGCCGAGGACTCGGTCAAGGCCTGCACGTCGTCCCATGGCAGCACGACTTGCCTCATGTCCACTGTGGTGATGCGTCGGTTTCGAGCTAGCGCGACAGTGAGGCTCCGGTTGACGCCGTCCCAGTCGAGCACCGCCGGTCCGTCAACGCCCAGCGTTCTCACATCTCCTGGGAGGCTCTCGACGACATTGCCCCAGCCGGGAGTTTCTGTCCCGCCGACGACCGGGTAGCACGGGAGAAGGTTGTATGTCGCGGTGGGTGCGGCCATCCGGTACGGCTCGCGAGGACGACCGGACTCGGCATAGCTACCGCTCACGCAGGTCCGGCGCAGATGAGTGGACGGCCGCCCAGGCCGCACCAATCAGCGGGGCCTGGTGGGGGTTAGCTGCGGGTACGACCTGTGTGCGACTCGGGGACTGGGCTCCCAGGTGCAATCCCCGCTCGAGCGGCGGCGCGACCAGCCCCCATGAACGCGCGATCGAGCCGCCCACGACGAGCACGGAAGCAGCAAAGCGAGTCAACCACGGGCCGACTGCGTGGCCCAGGGCGAGGAAGGCAGACTCGAAGACCAACGCAGCGACAGGGTCGCCGGCCTTGGCTCGCGCGGCCACCTCCCGAGCGTCGCAAGTATCGCCGCCTAACGCGGCATACCGCTTCGTGATGGCCCGGCTGGACACGACGTCCTCGAGAGGCACACCATTCACCCTAATGAGGTAGATGTGGCCCGATGGCGGCACGGTTGGCCCCCCGCCAACCATCACCTGGTTGGCGAGAAACGCCGAGCCGATGCCGGTGCCGAGGGTGAGACCGACGGCACGGTTGTGACCACGTGCCGCACCTGCGAGGGACTCCCCTCGCAGGAAGGCTTCCGCGTCGTTGACGAACCGGACCTCTCGTGGTGCCGACGGCAGTCGCCGCACGAGAATCTTCCCTAGGTTCAGACCGTGTAGCGCGTCAAACTTGTCGACGTCCTTGAACAAAGCCACGCCGCGCTCGTAGTCGAACGGCCCCGGCACAGCCACCCCCCAAGGTCTACCGACGGGCGCTCCGATTGCCCCGGCACAGTCGACAATGCGCTGCACGACGTCCTCCGCCGCCTCGGACGCAACCAGATCGGCTCTATGGACATTGTGGACGACCGGGCCGCCGCCACCGTCGAGATCGACAACAGCGGCAGTGACGTGCGTACCTCCAATCTCAAGGACGGGAACAAGGTGACCATGAGGCATGGTTGCTACTTCGATGAGGAGATTCGGGACCCTGACACCTCAGACGGTATCCACCAGGTCCCTGCGCGAGCAGGTGGGATCTCTGCTCAAGTCGCACTGGGACGATGGGAGGGGGTTCTGCCAACCCAACCCCACGACTTACCCGCACCTGTGGCTTTGGGACTCGTGCTTCCACGCCATCATCTGGGCACACCTCGGAGACCTTCGTGCGTCACGGGAGCTTGCGGCCGTCCTCGCCGGCCAGCTGCCGGAAGGGCTGGTGCCTCACATGCGTTACGGCGGACAGCCGCCGGACACCTGGCTCGGACCGCTTGACGGTACGTCGTCACTTGTTCAGCCCCCGATGTACGGCCACGCCGCCCGGGTCCTGCAGGATCATGGCCTCCACCTCCCGAGGGCGACGCTCACCCAGGCGCAACGCGGCATCGACTGGCTGTGGTCGCACCGGCGCACCGATCTCGGCCTGCTGTTCATCGTGCACCCGTGGGAGGCCGGCAACGACCACTCGCCCCGATGGGACGACTGGGGTGCCCCTGGCCGAACCGCCCAGGACTACGACCGCGCAGCGCGTACCGCGTGGAACAAGGCGCGGATGGCAGACGTCACCTTCCACGAGGACGGCGCCGCCGCGTGGTCCTCGACCTTCGTAGCCTGCCCGGCCGCGTTCAACGCGTACGTCGCGTTCAACATGGCCGAGCTGGCCCACGTACTCGGCGACGCCGATCTGGCTCGCCGGAGCCGTCTTCTCAGCGCCGCCATCGACGAGCACCTCTGGGACGACACGGAGGGGCTCTGGCGAGACCTCGCCGTGGTCGGCGGCGGGCCCTCAGTCCGGATACCGATCAGCGACGGTGTGATGGGAGCCCTCGTCACGGACGATGGCGCCCGAGCGGCTGCAGCACTCTCCCAGCTGGATCTCCCGGACCGCTTCCGCGCGCCATTCGGGCCCAGCAACGTGGCCCGCAGCCACCCCGCATACGACCCGGACATGTACTGGAGGGGCGCCGCCTGGCCGCACATGAACTACCTGCTCTGGCTGGCCCAGCGCAGATGGGGTCGCAACGAGGAAGCGGCTGCGTTGGCTGACAACACCGTCGTCGCCGCGGTACAGAGCGGATGGGCGGAATACTGGAACCCCGAGAGCGGCCGTGGCCTCGGAGCTATCCCCCAATCGTGGACCGGCCTGGCGCTTGCCCTCCACGATACGGAGGACCGATAGGCGTAGGCCACGCGTGCCCGATCTCCGCGTGGCCCAGGTCGTTGGGATAAACGCGGGCTGGAGTGGCCTGTTGAGATCTCGCGTCCTTTGCAAGCCGATCCGCCAACGGTCAATGAGTCCCCATTTTGGGCGCCGTAAATGGGCCTCAGGCAGTGATTGCCGTGCTCCGGCGCATGCTCGAGCGGTCGATCTTGGTCGGGGCGGCCGTTCTGATCTCGATCTCGATTCCGAACAAGGTTATTCGGTTTTGGCAGGCGATAGCGGCGCCAGGCCGAACCGATGACACGTAGGCGCAGTCGTGAACCCTATTGGAGAAGGGACCTGGACGGCGCGGGAACTCGACGACTGGGTCACAAATCGGGGCGCGAGTGGTGGCGTCGCGTGCCTGGGCCGGACGGCCGCCAGCTTAGGATTCGAGCCGTTGACCTATGGCGATCGTCGGGCTAGCCCACGGCGTTCACCGACGGTTGTACGGAGTACCGCTATAGCGGCCCTGCAAATGGCGGTACGCGAGCGCGCTGCCATCGCGGGCACCGATCCGAGCTGGGAGCGCGTGTCTACCAGCCGTAGGCGGGATCAGCGCAGGACGACCACCGGGCAGGCCGCGTGTGCGACGACGTGCTGGCTCACCGAGCCCAGCAGCATTCCTGCAAAGCCCCCGCGGCCGTGGGAGCCGACCACCATGAGGTCGGCCCCCTGGGACATGTCGATCAGCACCTTGGCTGGGCTTCCTTTTGAAATCGAGATCCGCACATCCACGGCTGGCTTCCGGGGCTCCAGGTCACCGGTGAGCTTCTCGAGCAGGTCTCGGGCGTCCCGCTCCGGCTGGGTTTCATAGCCCTCCGGAGGCATCGACCCGTACCCCGGGCCCAATGGCAAGGCCGGCGGGTGCCAGGTCGAGACGGCGACCAGAGAGGCGCCATGGTGCGCTGCCTCCTCGTAGGCCCACTGCAGAGCAGCTCGGCTGCTGTCGGACCCGTCCACCCCGACGACGATCTGCTTGATCTCGGTCATGCTCTTGCCCCCTTCTCGTCGAGAGCCGAGGTCTGAACAATGACGACATCGCTATAGGCATTGCTCACGATCTCCCGGGGCACCGATCCCAACACCTCGCCCTCGTGCGCGCCGAGACCGCGGTTACCCACGACGATCAAGCTGGCGGGGCTCCTATGTGCAACTTCTAGGAGCGCCTCCACGGGGTGAGCGGCAACGACGTCCTGCTCGACCGAGCGAATCCGATCCGAGGTCAGTTCCACCACCGTCCTGTGCATCGCATCCCGTGCCGCCTCCTTGCCGTACAGCAACTGGCGACCGCCCACCAGGTCCCTTTGCTCGGCCGGGTCTTCAGGCTCGTAGGCCGTGACCACGACCAAACTGGCCTCGGCGGCAGCAGCCATCTCGTGCGCATGGTGGACGGCTTGCATGGCGGAAGGCGAGCCGTCCGAGCCAACGATCACCCTGTCATAGGCGGTGATGTGGCGGTGCGCGCCGAGCGGCATGACAGGAGAATCCTCATCCGAGTGCGGCGGGTTGACCCACAGCATGGCAATGGCCGCGCAGCCGAGCAACGCTCCGGCAACCAGCATCGCGTTCGTACCGCTCTCGCCCAGCAAGTTCTCGTAGATCCAACCGAACGTGAGCGTCTGGATCAGCATCGGGACCACGATCATCATGTTCAAGATCCCCATATACACGCCGGTACGTTCCCGCGGGACCATGCTCGCCACCATCAGATAGGGCACGCCGACCATACTGGCCCAGGCAATGCCCAGGCCGATCATGGGGACGAGTGTCAGGTACTGGCTGGTGATCTGCGATAGGGCGGCCAACGACACCGCGACCAAGGCCAGGCAACCGGCATGCACTGCCTTGCCGCCGAAACGAACGCACAATGGCAACAAGAACAAGGCGGAAATCATGGTAAAAAAGTTGTAGGTGCCGTTCATCAGCCCGGCCCAGCCCGCCGCCTCCTCGTACTCGGGTGTGTCCGGAGTCGTGTTCCAGACTGACTCGGCGACGCTGACAGATACGAACTGCCAGTAGATGAACATGGCGTACCACTGGAACAAGAAGGCCAGACCGATCTTGTGCATACCGATCGGCATCACCCTTACTGCGCTGGCGATTTCGGAAACCGTGGCGCCGATGCTCTTCGACGCCCCCCGGATCTCCGCCAGTTCCCGATCACTCGGTTGGATCTCCTTGGTCCTGATCATGGCGATTCCGATGGTGACCAGGCAGCAGGCCGATCCCAGCCAGAAGCAGACGAAGACCCAGTACGGCACGCCGGCCTCAGAGGCGCCACTGACGACCTTCTGCATCACAAACAGCGACACGTTTGCCAGCACAGCACCGGCGCCGGTGAACATGCTCTGGATCAGGAAGCCGCGAGCGATCTGGCTCCTGCGAAGGCGGTCGGAGATCAGAGCACGGTAGGGCTCCATCGCGGTATTGTTCCCGGCATCCACCAGCCAGAGGCAGATCACCGCCATCCACAGAGCGGACACCAGCGGGAAGAGGAACAAGATCAGAACGCACATCGCGCCGCCACCGAGCACGAAAGGCTTCCGCTTTCCCCACCGGTCACTCCACGTCTTGTCGCTCATCGCCCCGATGAACGGCTGAATGAACAAGCCGGTGATCGGGCCAGCGATGTTGAGGATCGGCAACCACTGCGGTTTCGCCCCCAGCAGAAGGAACAGCGGGTTCACCGCCGTCTGAGTCATTGCGAAGCTGTACTGAACGCCGAAGAACCCGAGGTTCATCCAGGCGATGTTGCCGAACGTCATGAGGGGACGGCGCTCGTCCTCCTCCGCGCTGATTTCGGTGACATCCGCCACCGCGGCCCCTGTTGCCATCCAAATCACTCCTTCAAGATCAATGGAGCGCAGGTTCAAAAGGCCTGCGTTCGCAGCGGTTTCCCCGGTCGAACACGTTGTCTAACTCTGGACGCGGCGCCTATCCCAATGTCGCCATACGTACCCGTCCACTATCACTTGCCACGAAGTCTTGTGCTTGGCCATAGGCGTGTCAACATGCTGTTACGGGCTTTGTCATCCTCTGTGCACTACCGACAGCCCTGAGTTCACGGCCTTCCCATCACGGTCTTAACTGCCGCCGCCAGCCTTCGGACGTTGTGACCTGTTGCTTCCGTGTTGCGCCAGCATCGCCGCCCCGACAACATCAGTGCGGACCTCGTCGGCCGCTGGGCACCTCCATCCAGGTATGACCGATGTTTCACTGCCATTAAGGTGCTCTTGTGACCCGGCCGCGAGTATTCCGGCGGATGTTCCGGTGGAAGGTTTGGCGCTATTGGGGCCTCATCCTTATTGCCATCATGGTGATCGGCCTGGATCGGAGTTGGGGGGTGCTGCTCTACGTTTTCATGAGCCTACTGGTTTTTCTCTGGATGCTGTTTGGCGCACCAACCTCATGCGGCGCCGTCGATCGACGGCGCGGTGAATACTGTCGCAACAACTCTTCGGGTCTCATGCTGGGGTGCCATCTGCCCCAGCACAAGTACCAACGCTTCACCCAGGCTTGGTGGGATACAAGTTGGCGCGATCGCACACGGGGTATCTGGAGTGGTGCGGCAGCAAAGTTCGCAACCCTCTCCGCCCTAGTTGGGATACTGACCGGAATAGCCGGCATCATAATTGGCGTCTGGGACCTTCGAGTGCCCTAGTTTAAGTTACGTGCTGAGCTGTGGCTACCTGAATGCAAAGGAACTAAGCGGCAGGTCGCAGCAGAATTTGTAGCTGGAATACGAAGCTGACGGCACGGCATCAAGAAGGCCCGGGCCCAGAGCCTGACCTCGATCCACGTGAATTACACCGCAACGGCCAGCGACAATCGTTTCGTCTTCAAAGACGTTGGAGTCGACCTCGTTACGTATCACATCTGACGACTCGATAATTCTGCAGATCACCGGCCAAGTCCCGTTCGATTTCACCGGCGTTCTGATGATCGACATATTTCGGGCGAGACGATCCTGCAGCCGCAGCGCACAGTTGACACCGAGCGGGCCTGCCGACTCCTCACGGGCTGAACACCAGTACGTACCATGTTCCACCTCCTCCGAGCTTCTGCCTGAGTAGTTCCTGGGATGTTTGGCCGTCCAAGCGCCATTGACCGTGGCGCTGGTGGTCCTCGTCGCTGAGCTTGACGTCTGCCGACTACGGGACCTCGATCACTACCACGGGTGGCGGCATCGTCGAGGAGCGGATTGTCGGCGAGGAGTTGCGTAGTCCAAGTGTCCAGCTGAGGGCGCGTCCCGACGGGAGCGTCGAGCTGCTGTCAACACATGATCAGCTTCTTGGCGGCACCAGTGGACGAAGCTATCTCGGCTGCGTGTTTCCGGCAGATCCGGAGTACTCCCGGCTGATCAGCGAGCCTGCACAGCGGATCGCCGACCGGTTGGCATCGGCCGGTGCTCTCGGGCGGTTCGCGATCGACTTCGTCGTGGTCAGGGACGAAACCGGCAGCTGGTCGGCGTACGCGATTGAGCTCAACCTCCGCAAAGGTGCCTCGCTAGAATGCGGGTGATCGAGCAGCTGTGGTACGTGGCCTACGGAACCAACCTGAGCCTACTTGATCACTGCCGAGCAGTTCGTCGATGTCCTTGCCCAGGAAATGCGGCTGGAGCCGGGGCTTGTGGTTGACCTCGCACCAGTCCAGGAGACCGGCTGGCGCAGCTTCGGTCCAGGCCGCTACCAGACGCTGGGCCATCTGGGCATCCGCGAGGACCTTCCGATGCTTACCTTCTCGAGCGCCGACGTCGAAGACCACCCTTTATACCCTCCAAGCGAGGGCTACCTGCGGACAATGGCACTCGGTCTTCGTGAATCCCACAAATGGACTAGCACCCAGATCGGTGAGTACCCGGCCCAGTTCCCCGGTGCCGCCGGCGTCTGGAGGCCAGAATCCATAGAGAACTTAGCGGCCTGAGCCAGTCCCGACTCACCTGGGACAACGGCTCTTTGGACCGCCAACGGGCTGCAGCACACTTAAGCGGTGTTCGGCGAAGCTGAGATCGTGGTGCCGCCCGAACTGGCTGAGCTGCACCAGAAATACTCAGGTGAGTCGGGCCGGACATGGATCTCGGCTTTGCCGGCCCTCGCTGCTACGTACATCGATCACTGGCAGTTGCAGGTAGACGGAGATAGCGCGTTCGGTGCTGTGGCACTGATCATCCCGGTTGCTCGCCGAGATGGTTCGAAGGCGGTGCTCAAGCTGCAGCCGGTCGATGACGAAACGGGTGGTGAGCCTGCCGCGCTGCAGGCTTGGGCTGGACGCGGAGCGGTACGGCTGCTGGAACACGAGGCCGGTTCAGGGGCGATGCTGCTCACACGGCTCGATGCATCGCGGGACCTCACTGTGGTGGAGGACGACCTGGCAGCGGCCCGCGTCATCGCAGAGCTCTTGGTTCAACTGAACTCTGTACGAGCCCCAGCTGGGATGCGCCGCCTAAGCGACATCGCGGCCGCCACTCTGGCTGAGGCGCCGGACGCTGTCCGGCTTGCCCGGGACGCTGAAGAGCGCCGACTCCTTTCAGATTGCGCGTCCCGGCTCGATGAGATGATCACAGATCCGATCGAGGATCGGTTGCTGCATTGGGATCTGCACTACTTCAACGTCCTTGCCACCCTGGATCCAAGCCGACGGTGGACCGCGATAGATCCTAAACCGCTCAGCGGCGATTCTGGGTTCGAACTGATGCCGGCTTTGTGGAACCGCTGGGACGATCTAGTCCAGACTGGCGACGTCACACGGGCCCTATTGCGCCGCTTCGATGCCATGACCGAGGTGCTGGGGCTGGACCGGTCACGGGCGGCGACCTGGACCCTGGCTCGGGTGCTCCAGAATGCGGTCTGGGATCTTGTCAGGTTCAACGAGCCCCAGATCCAACCCCCGCAACGAACCATCGCCGAGGTCCTCATCGACCATCGCGCCTAGATCTGCTCGGGCTTGGTCACTGACAATGAGGCCAACCGGCCCTGCGCCGCAGGTTGGCCTAGGGTGCGCGCCACCTGTTGTACCGGGCAGTGTCGTTCACCAGCACCCCGTCCGGTTGAAACGTAAGCATGCGGGCATAGTCCGCTTCGTTATAGCCGGTCCATAGGAATACCTTGATCCCCGCATTTCGATAGATGGCCATTTGTGCGGTGGTCATGCGCCGCCAGTTCGCCTCGAGGTTCGGTCCAACGGCCTTCACCGCTTCCGGTGCGGGCCAGCCGTTCACGCCGTCCGCGATGAGCCCGTACGAGATGGCGTGGCCGGGTTCGGCAGCATCAAGTTTCTTGATCTTATTCAGTGAGGCTACCGAGCTACGAAATGAACTGAGACGAACCTTAGCGATCTTGATGTTGTTCCAAAGCTGGCGTGCCTCAGCATCAGTGATCGTCGCCGGTTTGATCTCCAGGTCCAAACTTTTGCGCACCTTGTTGGCGTAGGCGACAAGATCGACTAACCGCCACAACCGTTGTGCGCCGATCTTGGTGCGGCACCGGTCCGACAGGTCCGACCACAGCCAGTTTTTCACTGCGCCGGTGCGGTTCGTCGTTCGGTTCAACGTGGGGTCGTGCAGCAGGATCATCGTGCCTACGGTGTCCGGGTCAGGCCCATCCTTGGTCCACCGGATGTCGGCCTCCAAGACATCGGCCTGGTTCGCGACCGCGTACCGGTACGCCTTTTCTGTGCCTTCTGGGATGGTTGGGGTTACAGCGCCGCGATGGGCGATCACAATCTCACTAGTCACGATCAGAGCCCTATCTCGTTGTTACCGCCGGATCAGCCCCGCTCCCCATTAGACGCTGCACCGTTGCTTCCACATGTTATTCCTGCCGCAGACACCAAGATCAACTATGACGTCGCCGCGGCGCAACCGCGACACACCGACGAGCGCTCACACACCAGCGGCGCTAAACGCCTAAAACTTGTGTTTTGTACTTCGTTCGCGGAAGGAGGGCATCGGTGCTAGATGCATCGCGGTGCAGTTATGCAGCAGCTGAGACGACGGCGACGATTGTAACCGGGGGCCCTCTGCCATGACCATTTCGTCTCCAACCGCCAAAGACACCGAGTCGGTCAGCGCGGAGTCGATTGCCGTCGGTACCGCGAGCAAGATCACCAGGCAGCACGGCGCGATCCGATCATGGATGCGCTCCCTGGTCCGACGATCCCCCGCCAGCGTTGCTGCTGGATCCATTGCCGTCCTGTTCGCGATCGCATATCTCCTCGCAGCGCCGATGGGTCGCGATTTGTCGGCGCAGCTGGCGCATGCTCAACTGGCCGAGTTGCAGTGGCCGGCGCTACTGAACCTGCGTTGGTATGGCGGTTTCGACCCACTTGGTTACAGCGTCTTGTCTCCGCCGTTGATGGCCTTGCTGGGCGTACGCCTAACAACCGCACTTGCGTACGTGGCCAGCGTTGTGCTTTTCGCGACACTGTTGGCGAAGACCAAGGTGGTCCGACCGATGGGCGGGGCGATCACTGCAGCAGTCTGCCTTACCGGGAATCTCGTGACCACGCGAACCACGTTCGCCTTGGGTCTCGCAGTTGGCCTTGGTGCGCTGCTGGCCTTCGTTTCAGGGCGGCTACGAGTCAGTTCGGTGCTTTCGTGCCTGGCTGCGCTCACCAGCCCGGTGGCCGGTCTGTTTCTGGGCGTGGCTGGCGCTGCGCTGTTCCTCTCGGGCCGGCGACGAAATGGCATGACGCTCGGTCTCAGCGCACTGGTGCCGACCATCGCGGTCGCCATCGGTTTTGGTAACGGGGGATACCAAACGTTCGCTTTGATGCACGCCGTGATGGGGGTTCTCGTCTGTGTGGCAGTGGCCGGACTGTGCTGGCGCCTTCCGGTTGTCAGATGGGGTGGCCTGTTATCTGCCGGCATGGTCGCTGCCGCGTATCTGTTACCGACGCCTGTCGGTACGACGGTGACGCGTCTGCCCGAGCTATTCGCCGCGCCGGTCATCGTGGCGGTCGCTGCCTTCTCCCTGCTCGGCATCATTGCCGCTACCACGAGCGTGGTGCTGGCGTTACCGCCGGTATCCGTCACGGAAGTGAAAGAACGGGGCGATCCCGTCCTCAGCGCGGAGTTCTATGCGCCCCTCCTTCACGAGCTCGTTGACCATGAAGTAGCCGGACCGATTGAGGTTGTCCCGACGCTGCGACGCGGCGAAGCTGCCTTCGTGGCGCCCGTGACTGCCATCGCACGCGGGTGGTCACGACCCGTGGATACTCGGGACAACCCGATCTTCTATGACGGAACGCTCAACGCGGACACGTACCGACAATGGCTCGACGACAATGCGATTTCGTATGTGGCTCTCCCCAATGGACCGTATGACTGGACGGCGCCTGAGGAAGCGACTTTGGTCCGTCGCGGGTTGCCGTACTTGCGGACGGTGTGGTCGTCCCCAACCTGGAGCCTCTATGCCGTGACCAACCCGCGGCCCGTTATCTCGCCTCCAGGGCGAGTCGTCGCTCGTGATGGCGTCTCCCTAACGCTGTCCTTGCCAGAGCCGGGCGAATACGTCCTACGCGTGCGTTGGTCTCGATATGTGTCCGCCTCTCGTGGCTGCGTTCGGCAAGCCGATAGCGGGTGGACAACGGTGGTCGTTGACAACCCCAGCATCGTCAAGATCAAAGGGAGCCTGGCGCCACGCCACTGTTGATGACGAGCCTCCGCTGGTCAGACACGCGGGAGCCACACACGCATTGGTCCGATCCCGCGGTTAGCCCATGCAAAGTACGGAATCGCCGTGATCTTGACGTCCTCGCCGGGCGCAGGGGTCGCTACGCCGACCCGGTGATAGGGCCAACCCCGCCGGCCGTGCCTTCGGGCACGGCCGCGCGCCGTGACCAGGGTTACGCCGGTCAGTAGGTCGGGCTGATACTCGGCCGTTGTGGGAGCGGCTGGATCGACACAAAGGTCGTCAACCACGATGCGGTCGGCTTGATCGACTTGCTCGACCGCGAACACAAGGGGACCGCGTTCCATGGCGACGCATCCACGGACAGCGTCGACGCGTTCATCCGCTTCGACGAACCGCACAGCCATCGGCAGGGAGAGCTCGACGGTGTCCCCAGTTCGCCAGCGCCTACGGACCGAGGCGTACGCACCTGCGGAGACCGAACGATCTTCACCGTCCGCGCGCAGGTGGGGACCTTCTGCCCATCCCGGCACGCGCATCGACAATGTCCATTCTCCGGCCGGGGTCTGCTCTATTCGGACCCGGATGAGGCCGTCCCATGGATAGTTGGTCTCGATCGAGATCCTCGCCTCGCCCTCCGCGGCGGCACCGGTGAGGCGGCTGGAGGCGTACTGGTGGAGTTGGATGCCGTCGGCGTCAGTGGTGGCTAGGTAGCCGGGCAAGCTCGCCAAAGTCCGCATGATGTTGGGCGGGCAGCAGGCGGTCGTGAACCACGGCCGCCGTCCGTGCATCGGGCTGCGGCTGTCATCAGGATGCGCGTCCGCACGTATCTGCAGTGCGTTGACGTAGAAGAAGTCTGCGCCGCCCAGCGAT
>JBKPML010000175.1:0-11240 GCA_046732135.1 Actinomycetota bacterium | reverse complement strand
TGATCGCGATGAAGGCCTTCGGTGACCGCGCGATCGACTACTTCCGGTCGGCCAGCCCGCAGGATCGCCGGTACCTGCTGTTCAACCCGGTCACGAAGATGAAGATGACCACCGAGGGCGAGAAGGTCATCGGGCTGCTTTGGGACGTCATCGCCGCCAAGGGATTCGAGCGCGACACCTACTTCCGCGGCGCGGGCAAGGACGTCGGCGCGTTGGCCAAGCTCGAGGGCACGGTGCATGTCAACGTCGCGCTGATCTTAAAGTTCATGCCGAACTACCTGTTCGCGCCGACCGAGCAACCGCCGGTGCCTACCCGGCAGGACCCGGTCGACGACGAGTTTCTGTTCCGTCAGGGCCCGGCGCGCGGCCTGGGCAAGGTTACTTTCGCCGATTGGCGACTGGCCTTCAAGCCATTCGCCGGCCTGCCCAACGTCGCACGGTTCGGGGAGCAGGCGGAGGGCTTCACGACCTTACTTCAGACCGCGGCTCCGGACGCCGAGCAACAGCATGACCTGGACTTTGGGCTGGTGCTCGGACAGCTGTTCACGCTGATCGTCTATGCACAGCTGATCCTCGAGCAGGCCAGACTGACCGGGCTCGACCCGGACCTGCTCGACACGATCTTCGAGGTCTTTGTCAGGGATTTCTCGGCCCTCGCGGTTGAGCTGCATGGCAAGGCGTCCTCGACCGAGGGCCAACAGCAATGGGCAGTGGCCAACGTCCGCAAGCCGGTCATCGACACCGGCCGGCTCAAGCGGGTTTGGGAGCAGGTCGTAGCGCTCTCCGGTGCCTACCTGATGAGCCCATGACCATGTCTCTGGAGGGCGGAGCCGTCACCATTTCGCTGATATTGGACTTCACCGGAATGCGCTCCGTCTTCGGTGACGCGACCTGAAACGAGGCCTCGTCGCCTGCCTGAGGCCGCGTTAGGGAAGACCGAACGGCCGTCGGAGCGTCCACGTATCCCGGCCCCGGACCAGCTGGGAGGTTCGACGCGTGCCCTGCACCGATGGTGCCGTGAGGATCACCAGGTTGGAAGGTTGTGATTCCGTCGCATCGGTTTGGCCGGGTGAAGTTGCTGGCGTCTTTGGGACCGGCCAGTCATCGTTTCCGATCTATCTACCCGAGAAAAGACCTGAAAATGGTGCGGCAGACCTTCGATCTCCTTGCTCGGCGTTGGAACCGGTCAGTCTGCGGCTGTCGGTCCCGCGAGAGAGATATTCACTCAGAGTTGCGGGCGAGTTTGAAGACCGGTTGCTTCGGAGATCTCATCGGGCTACTAACTTGGACGGTACCGGGGATCTCGAACGTTGGAGATCGGAGGCCGAAATGCCCACAAACTATGTCACTCAACTGAATCAATGTGGCTCGCCGCGGCTCCGCCCGCCACCGGAGAAAGTGCCAGAGGCACCAGCTGATCTTGGTGCCACTGGTCATGCATTTTGGGAGCGGATCTGGTCGAGCTCCGATTGCTCACCAGCGGCCGACTACGAAGCCGTTGCCGCGGCCGCCCGACTGATGGATGATCAGGAGATAGCTCGCTGCCGAGCTACCCGCACAGCTGACCCGCGAGACTGCGCGTCGTAAAGACCCAAATATGCCGACGGCCTTAAAAACGTTCGGTAGGGACGGAGGCGGCGGCTTGCCTGGCCGGTTACCTTCGTATTCCTTGCTCGGCCTTGGGACCGGCCAGTTATGCCATTCTTTATATAGCGGTTGTCTGGTCAGGTGCTGGTCGAGGTAGGGGACCGCGTTCGAGGATTTCGGCGAGGAGCCTGGCGGTGGCGGTGAGATGTTCCTGTTTCCAGGTCCATATGCTCCACCTCAGATGGGTGAAGCCGATCTGCAGCTCGTAGCAGTGGTGGCGTACGGCGGCGTCGACGAGGGCGCTCTTGTCGGCTCGTAGGCCTGGGTCCTGGAGCAGCCCGGACAGCGGGTCGATGGCGGCGATCCCCGGGTAGAACACGGGCCCCCAGACACTGCACCAGGCGGCGTCGTAGAGGAAGTCACCGCGTAGCGAGCACTTCCAGGAAATCACCGCTTGAACCCGGCGACAGTCCGGGCTCACCAGCACGTTGCCGTGCAGGAGATCACCGTGTATGAGATCGCGGCGCTCGGGGCAGGCTGCGACCAGCGTCCTTACCCGGTCGCACACCGCAGTGGACAGGGCCGCGAGCTTTGGGTCGGCGTCCATGGCGGCGCGCCATCCGCGCAGCCGATTCCCCGGATCGTCCACAAGTCTGGCGAGGATGAGTTCCCGCCAACTGCGGACCGGCGTGCCTGCCGGGTGCCACATCACCGGGGTACCGGGGGATGCGGGTGCCCGGTGGAGCGCGACGAGCAGGCGGGTGAGGGTGGGGGCGACGGCATCGGCGCGCTCGACCGGTGTGTCCTCCAGGAACTGCCCATGATGACGTACCGAGATGGCGTAGGCCAGTCCGGTCGGTGTTGTCCCCACCTCCTTGACCTGGGGCACCGGTAGATCCGGTCCGCTGAAGGCCATAGCCATCCGGTCGGTCTCGTACCAGGAACGTTCAGGACCAAAGCGGATCACCAGCTCTTCCTCGCCCGCTCGGTAGGCCCATGCCGATGACCACGCCCCGCCGGTGAGGGGCTCCAGGTCGCTGGGAGTGCCGCCGCAGTGCTGGGCGAGGAAGGCGACGACCTCTTCGTACGTGGGCTCTTGCATCCCGCCAGTATCCGCACAGGTCGTCCGCCAACCCAATGACGGGTCGCTCACGCGCCGGCCGTGAGCGCGGAGCATGCCGCCCTCTTTGGCGGGTGCCGGTGAGGGTCAGCGGGCGCGGTTGCTCGGAAGATTTTGTCGAGTGATCGCGACCAATGGTAGGCGGGTGCCGTTGGGCAAGTCACGCAGCAGCATGTGTGATCTGGACGAATAAGCAGTGTCGGCGGATAGTGGAAGGGACTAGATCGGCGGTCCAGGAGGAGGCAAAAAGAATGCAGATTGTAGTGAACGTCCTCCCGGGGGTTTTTACGGCGTATCCCGGCCCCAATGGCCAGGGTAAAAGGTTCATATTCACTGAGGATCTTGTGCTCGTGAGCATCGACGGCAATGCGCAGCCCGCCAATACTCCTGGAGGCACGCATTCCGGAGTCGTGACCGTGGTCCGTGAACTCACGGCGAACGACGACTACTTTCCCAACGATGAGCAGCTGGGGCAGTATCAGGCCGCGTATCTGTTCGATACCACGACCGGCAACCTGCCAGCCGCCTTGCGGAGAGGTCAGCTTACGGCATTCGGAGTGTTTCGGTTCCCGAAGCCGGCGACAATTACGTTTTCGATCACTGGTGGAACGGGTTTCTATAAGTTGGCTCGTGGGGAAGTTACTGAGTCGGGACAAGACGGTAGGGTCCGCACCCTTGACATCACGTTGTGACCGCCTGAGATCCACGCGGGCGGTCCTGGTCTAGACGGCCAGTCGGTCCGGTGTTGATCGAGTTACTAGCTGGTCGGCCCGTTTGGAATAGTTGACCCAATTCGTCAAGATCGACATATCCGCCGAGCACCAAAAGCCGGAAGCGATCAATTTGTCGGCCCTTCGAACGGTATCGGCGAGCTACCAGCCGGCGGTCACTCCGGCACATTCAGTGCGGATGTCGTCGCGGCCCTGCGCCACCTTGGGAAGGTGATCATCAGCGGCTGCGCGCCGTTAGGCGCCGCTCTTTAGCCAAATAAGAGCCAGAAACGAGTGAGGGTCAGGAGAACGTTTACAGCCAGATCACTCCTCGGTACTGTGATCGAGACTGGGAGGTGTTTGGATGCCGCCTCAAAAATTGCGTTGCCTGTTCCGTAAACATCAGTGGCACAACAGCTGGGATGCCGAGAGGCACGAAACGGTCTGGACGTGCAAACGGTGCGGGCTCGTCAAATCATATGTTGAGACCGGGCAGTTTCCGTATCTGCCTTAGATGACGTCCCGGCGCGTAATTAGTCAGAGCCAAATTCGGCAGTGCCGTTGCTGGAGCGCCGTGTGCTGGCGCGCCCCGCCTACGGTTTGGCGCGACGGAGCCTGCAGGGAGATCACCCCGTGGCCGCATCTACGTAAGGCGGACGCACTCACTCCAGCCTGTGGCACACCACTTTGCTAGGGACATCTCCGAATCCAGCTGGGGATTCGAAGAGATCTGACTAGGTCCCGAGCCGCGTCGGCGGTGGTCCGTGCACGGGCTCGTAGCCATCGAACCGCGGCTCGAGGGAGCCCTCTCCGCCGGTGAGGTCGGGCAGCTGGCGCTGCAGCTCGTGCAGCCTGGCCGCCACGAGCCGGGCCTCAAGCCGGGTGAGGTCACCAGCCGCTGTCAGCGCTGTCAGCTGGGCACCCCAGCGGGTGACCAGCTGCTGTACGGCCATCGCGTCAGAGGTTGGTACCTCGATCAGGACCCTCAGGACCGGCTCGCAGACGCGGGTGCCGGCCCGCCGGAGCGCCTCGGCGACCACGACTGGCGTGACCTGGCGAAAGTCGTACGCGGTACTCGTCGGCCCGCGTCGGGATGGTGGGCCGTCGGCGACGCTGTAGCCGACCTCGGTCAGCGTCACAAGAGCGTCGGTCACACGCCAGCCGTAGAGGCCGTGTTCGAGTGCCCGCCGGACGTGCCTCTCGATCGCGGCCGTAAACGCCTGCTCACTCTTGTAGAGGTAGAGCGGCATGTCGCGGGCAGCCGCCCGGTTAGCGAACCGCAATCCCGAGCTGGTCCTGCCCGCACTGATTCGCAGGCCGATTGTGGCCTGGTACGGGTTGGCGTCAGTGTTGAGTCGCGCCACGGCCGCGCCCAGACGCTGGGGGCGCTCGACGTGCAGCACACCGGCATCGGCGAAAACGACCTCGATCCCGTACTCCTCGGCCAAAGTCGACCCGAGGACCTCCTGCTGCACCCGTCCGTAGAGCGACACCGTGGGCAGTCCGTCGTGACCGGTACGGACGTCGATCAGTGGGTCCTGGTCGGCCAGCTCTGCCAGGACAGCGCGCAGAGCTGGGCCCTGGTCGGTCCGTACCGGGGTCACCGACGCTTCAAGGGTGGGTGGGGCGAAGAGGTGCTCTTCCTCGACGCCGCCCGGCCGACCGAACGTGTCGCCGACTCGGACCTCGGCGAGTCCGTAGAGCCGGCCGATCTGCCCCGCCGCCACGCGATCGGCGCGTATCCACCGACCTGTCTCGAACACCTCGATACCCGACACCTTCCCGACCCGGCCCGCCGGCAGGTCGAGCCGTTGCCGAGGGCGTGCCGAGCCGTCGACCATCCGGACGTAGGCAACCTTCGCCCTGCCGGTCCCGCGCTCGATCTTGAATACCCGACCCGACGGCGAAGCGTTCGGCTTACCGTCGGCATCCGGCAGCAGCGTGTGAATCCCGCGCATGAGGTCGGGGACACCGGCTCCGGTCACCGCAGAGCCGGCGAACACTGGGTGCATGACACCGGCGCGAGTCTGTTCCGACAGCACCGCGCGCATCTGATGGGCGGAGCCAGGCCGCCCCTCGACGTAGGCCGCGAGCAGCTTGTCGTCGTGCTCGGCCAGCGCTGCCGCCTCCCGCTCGCGGAAGGCGGCGTCATGTCCGTCGTAGGCGCGGAAGCGGGCGGCACGGCTTCCCGGGTCGGTCACTGATCCCATTGCCAGCACGTTGGATGTAAGCCGCGTGCGGACGGCGGCCATCACCGCCCTGGGGTCCGCCCCCATCCGGTCGATCTTGTTGATGAACAGCAGAGTGGGTACGTGGAGCCGCTGCAGAGCGCGCATCAAGATCCGGGTCTGCGGCTGAACGCCTTCGACCGCCGAGAGCACTAGCACGGCGCCATCGAGCACGGCGAGAACTCGCTCGACCTCGGAGATGAAGTCCGGGTGGCCAGGAGTGTCCACCACGTTCACCGTGGTGTCACCGACCGGGAACGCCACGACGGCGGCCTTGATGGTGATGCCGCGTTGGCGTTCCAGCGCCAAGGTGTCGGTCTGGGTCGTACCAGAGTCGACCGACCCCGGCTCGTCGATGACTCCGGCGAGGTGCAGGAGCCTCTCGGTTAGTGTGGTCTTACCGGCATCGACATGGGCGAGGATGCCCAGGTTGAGCAAACGGGCGGACACGCGTGATCCCCTTCGATTGGCTACAGATGAACTGAGTGTTTGCGCGTGCTGCTCGCATCTGCGTGCCGTCTCCTGGGATCAATGGCCGGGCCTTCCGGTTTCGGCCACCCTACGTCGGGCAACCCGGCGATCGCCAACGATTTGCCTTCGAGCGGCGAGCGGTATCTTTAAGCAGACTCGGCCCCGGAAGCCCTCGAACTCGGGTGTAGGGATTGTCATCCGCCTCGACCGCCTTGTCCCAGGCGGTGCGGTTCAGACCCTGGATGTCCATGCCTACATTCAGTTGGCGGCGCCTCACGTGTGCGACGTCAAAGGCCACGGCGACGGCGCCCGATCAACGAGCTGGAGGACCACAAAAGAAGCCGTGCAGAGTGACTGGATTGATGGCTGGCGTGGGGCTTGCAGCGTGTCAGTTGCCGGTCCGCTTGCGAGACTGACCTGGCAGAGTGCGCGACATGGATCTCATTTGGGAGCAGGTCGTCGTTGACGCGCACGATCCGGTCGCGCTTGGTCGATGGTGGGCCGAGGCGTTGGGCTGGGTTGTCGTGGGCGACACCGCGGACGAGTTCGAGATCAGGCCGACTCCGGATCTGGTGCCGGGCCTGTTGTTCGTGCCGGTTCCGGAGGAGAAGGCAGGCAAGAACAGACTCCATCTTGACTTCCGTCCGGTGGATCAAACCGCAGAAGTCCAACGTCTCCTTTCCCTCGGCGCTCGGCCGGCCGATGTCGGCCAGCGTGACGCGACGTGGGTAGTACTCGCCGACCCTGAAGGCAATGAGTTCTGCATCCTTCGTGGACGGGTTCAGCCCGATTCCTAGGAGCGGGCGACACAGGACCACTCTCCGTTCCGCATCCGGATCTCAGGCGGGACGCAGCCGAGGAGTGGCCGGCGGCCGTCGGTCGTACCGTTTTCGACGTGGGCACCGGGCCGAGGTGCGCGGATTCTGATCTCACGACGAGCCAAGATCGCCGGGTCAGCAAGGAGTTCCTGAGGATGGTTGATGCTCAGATCCAGCCTGAGCCAGACGACAACACCCGACGCGGCCTCCTTGCCTCCTTTTCCATAGAGGAGGTGGAGCTGCTTCGGGTCATCGTTGACACAGTCATTCCGGAAGACGCCTACCCAGGCGGATGGGGCGGCGGTGTCTCAGCACTCCTCGAGAATCCGGTCGGAGCGATGGACGAGCTTGTCGAACCACTCCGGGCCGCGGTACGTCGCATCGACACGATCGCCCACAACCTGGACGGAAAGCCCTTCCTGGAGCTGAGCCCCGCCCGCCGTCTGGAGCTGGTCGAAAGCGAGTATCTCGCCGACGCCACTGGTCGAGGCTCAGCCCTCGACCTGGAAGTTCGAGGTGGATGGGAGGCACCGGAGAGCGTCAGCGGGTTCACCAACGAGGGCACCGGTGACGGCGCGATCACGAATACGGTCGCTGCGCTGGTCACGCTCGCCCTCGAGGGCTTCTACTCCGGCACCAGTGAACCGGCAGGCTGGTCAATGGTGGGCTACCGCCCTCTCCCGGCCGGGGTCACGCCGCTTGACGGCACCGATCCGCACGGGATCTCTGTCGATGAGCTGCTTCCCGGGTACGACGTCGTCCTCATCGGGGCGGGGGCCGGAGGTGGAGTTGCCGCTTGCGAGCTTGCCGAGGCCGGACGTCAGGTGTTGCTCGTCGAACGAGCCCGTCCGATGCGCGAGTCGGAGTTACGGGACAACCATATCCAAGGCAAACGCAACCAGCTGTATGGAGTTACCGCGGGCCCAGGCCCCGGCAACCCGAAAGTGTGGGAGCACCCCGACGGCAGCGTCCAGGTGCTCCGCGGCGACGGCAATATGGCCACCTACGGGCTGAACGCCATGACGCTCGGCGGAGGCACCCGATTGTGGCAGGGAATGGCGTGGAGGTTCTACGAAGAGGACTTCAAGATGGCGTCGACGTACGGCGCGCCAGAGGACTGCACCCTCGTTGACTGGCCGTTCGGCTACGACCAGCTCGCCCCGTACTACGACCGGGTCGAATGGGAGCTGGGAGTCGCTGGCGATGTGTCCAGCCCGGCCCTGTCGCGCGTGAAGCGGGCCCGAGCTCTTCCGATGCCCGCCTTCGAGCCCGACGAGACACGCCGGGTATTGGACGCCGCCGCCGAGAGCTTGGGGTGGACGACGTCACCGATCCCGTTCGCACTCAACACTGTGGCTCGCGATGGCCGGCCCGCTTGTGTGCGATGCGCGCAGAACATCGGACACGCCTGCCCGGTGAACGCCAAGAACGGTTCCCACAACACCTTCATCCCACGAGCGCTAAGGGCGGGAGCACATCTGCTCACCAGCTCTCAAGCGTTGCAGATCGAACACGACCGGAAGGGAACCGCGACAGCGGTCCGTCTGGTCATCGACTCTCCGCAAGGGCCGACAGAGCGCCGGGTCCGTGCACGAACGATTGTCGTCGCCGCCGGCGCGATCGAGACCCCACGGCTACTTCTAGCGTCAGGACTCGGCAACGAGTGGGTCGGGCGCAACCACCACTCCCACGGCACTGCTCTGACAATCGACCTCAGCGGCCGCTCGCCAAAAAGCTACGTCGGCCCAGGCCATTCCGTCGCCACGTCGGACTGGCTGCACCGCGACGGACTGGCGTGGGGCGGCGGAATCATCGTCGACGCCCCCACGTTCTACCCTGGCCAGAAGGCCCCGATGCACCTTCCTGCCGGTGTCGGCCTTGGCGAGGCTCACAAGCGTTGGATGCGGGAGACCCCGCCGCCACTCGGGCTGTTGGCCATGACCCAGGAAACCCCACACGTCTCAGCCCGTGTCATGCTCGACACCACCGTGACGGACCGGCACGGCATGCCCGCCCCTCGGCTGGCCGGACAACCCAGCACCGCGACCATCGCCACAGTCGACTTCATGCTGGAGCGGGCGCGCGAATGGTTGACCGCCGCGGGCGGGACGAACATCATGGCGCTCCCTGGGTACGGATTTCCCGTCGGTACCGAGCACTCCGCGGGCACGGCACGTCTGGGCGATGATCCGGCGTCTTCGGCCTGCGACGTTCAGGGACGCCTCTGGGGATCGTCGAACGTCTGGGTCGCAGACGCGTCGCTTCATCCCACTAACGGCGGAGTCAATCCCGCTCTCACCGTCATGGCGAATGCAATGCGCGTCGCCAGCCTCATCGTTGGCACTGCGTGACCGCACGCGACTGTAAGCCTGGGCCTACTAGCGCTTAGCGCAATGCCTCGAGTCAGAGCTGGGCACGCCGGCAGTGTTTGCGCACGAGTCGCTGCTGGCTGCCAAGTCCCGTCGATGTTCATTGTGTCTCGAGCCAGTAGGCGCGTACCTGGAAGCTGAACTCGGCATAGGGCGGGCAGCCCGTTAGTGCAGTCCGGGATCGGTGGCGAGCCGCGGTTCAGGAGTTGGATGCCTATCGAGATACTGCTATTCCCCGGTATCCCGACGGATCCGCAGCTCGTAGCGAAGGACCTTCGATGTTGCACTTCCCGCCTGCCTATATCCCAGCGACCCATGCCCGCGTCGTCCACTCGCCACTGGCCAACGCCGACTATCAAGTCTCGGTCGCGCTCCCGTTCCATTACGAGGAGCGGCAGGACAGGGTTTGGCCGGTGGTCTATGTGCTGGATGGCAACATGCACTTCAACTTGGTTGTCGACATGGTTCGCTTTATGAACATTCGCGTCGAGTTCTGCAGGGAGCTGGCCGATGTCCTGGTCGTCGGCGTCGGCTATCCGCTCACCGGCACGCTGAGCGAGACGCTGCACCAGACGATGCACCTGCGAATGCGGGACTTCGTCCTCAGCCGTGAAGAGACTGGCGAAGCCTTTATGCGGGAGCACTTCCCGATAGCCGCCACAATCCCGTCCGGCAACGGTCTCGGTTTCATGGAATTCCTGCGGCAGGAGCTGATCCCGTTGATCGAGACCGACTACCGGTCCGATCCAACTGATCGGACCCTGCTCGGTCACTCAATGGGGGCGACCTTCGCGCTATACACGCTCTTTCACTACCCGGACCTCTTCCAACGTTGTGTGGCGGCCAGTTTCGATCCGGTACTAGACGACGAGCAGGCTTTTGCAAAGAACAACAAAAGTCTGCCAGTTCGTCTTCACTTGGTCTCCGAAGGACTCATCGACGAGGACCTCGCCGGACCCCAGGTCACTTGTCGACCGACTGACCACTCGACGCTACCGAGACCTACGTATGACGCATGAAACCGTCAGCAGTACACACTGCGCCATGCTCCCGTACGCCTACCAGTCGGGCCTGGTGCACGTGTTCTCGCGCTAAGGCCGCCGCCCTAACCACCCCCGAGTATGAGCAGGAGTTCGACGTAGGGATTTCGACAGGCAGTCGCCCCACGCCTCCAACTCGGGCAAGTCTTCGAGTACTCCTGACAAGTGAGTCAAAGGCTGTTGAAGATCACCTCGTCAAGGACGGGATCGAGGCCAGCCCCTCATTGACATACGGTTCTCCAATCTTCACCATCTCTGGCGCGCTCAGCTTCAGACCGAATGCGCAGCACAGCCGCTGCCAGATGCGAGCCAGCGTTAGGGAGCGGCCGATTCTGGAGACACAGCGGGCAGGTCTCGCTGCCACGGAGGTTCAGCTGCGCAACAAGGTGCGAGCGTCGGCGGTCGGGAGTTCCACTGACGGTCCGCCCCGCACGTCGACGCGGCAATGATGCCCCGGTCGGATTTCATGTATACCGGTTATGGCGCCCGTGGCGAAGACCGTGCCCGCTCGCACCGGTTGATCACGGCTGGCGAGGATGTTCAGGGCAGCCGCCAGGCCATGATGAATTCCGCCGACTTCGGGAACAACAACGGTCTGGTGCTTGGCTCGGTCCTTTCCGACCGGCCCTGGCGGCGGGAATGCCGGATGTTGATCAAGCCCATATGCCCACCCGATCCTCGACTGGTCGCAGTAGACATCGAGAGCCGACGGGTTTCGCATCTTCACGTTCGCGTCGGCGTGAACCGCGAGGCTAGCTGTGGGCGGCTCAGCTCTTAGGTTCTCAGCGTGGCGCCTGCTTGTGATCTTGGGATGGATTGGGGATGGTATGCGCCATGGACTTGGCGGGCTGTCGTAGCTGCAAGGCTCTGGTCGACGCGCCTAAGTTTGCTGATCTC
>JBKPML010000174.1:0-12834 GCA_046732135.1 Actinomycetota bacterium | reverse complement strand
GGCTCGTCATCGTGGCGCTGGGGCTACTCCTAAGCCTGGCCAGCTGCATCATTGGCAGCCCGTCAGGGACGGCGCCCTCGCCGAGCGGCACACCGCCCAGGCCCTTCACAGTGATGAGTACGGATCCGATTCGCGTCACCGATCCGGCGGCTATTACCGATCCCGGTTCAGCTGCTGTATCGCTGAACGTTTTCCAGCGGCTGATGACAGCCGACCCAGGCGAATCGGTGCTCAAGCCGGACGCCGCTCGCGACTGCCTGTTCACCTCGGCGGTCACGTACAGCTGCACCCTGAACGAGGACCTCATGTTCCATAACGGACACGAGCTGACCTCTAGTGACGTCAAATTCAGCATTCAGCGGGCGACCCGGCTCAATGTGGCTGGCTCGTCCGCCTCACTGTTGTCATCGCTGCGGCGGATCGAAACACCGGACCCGATGACCGTCCGGTTCATGCTGAGCCGTCCGGACACCCAGTTCGGCTGGGCACTGGCCTCACCCGCCGCATCCATCGTCGACGAGGAGTTGTATCCGGCCGACGACATAAGGCCACCGACGGAGGCCATCGTCGGTTCGGGTCCGTTTGTGGTCGCCCATCGCGACGATCGCTCATTGCTGCTCACCCGGCATGAGCACTATGTGGGCCGAAATCCGGCCAGAATGGCTGCCCTGGAATACCGTACTGTGCCGGATTCGGCCAGCATCGAGGATGCGATGGCCAACGGCAAGGTGGAGGTCGTCTGGCGCGGGCTCAACACAGCGGCGATCACACGCTATGCGCAGCAGATACAAACCAGTGCTGACCACGTCACTGCTGACGGATTCACCGAGCACAGTTACTTTGGAGCACGGGTCCTTCAGCTCGGCTGGAATCCGGCCTCCAGGTATCGAGCAAACAAGGCGCTGCGCCAGGCCATTGCAACTGCGCTCCAGGGAGATCGCACTCTCGACTCCGTGGTCCCGGCCGGCATCCCAGGCCACACCTCAAGCTTTCCGCTTGGCGGCAAGGCGACACCGAAAATCACTTGGAAAACGCGCATTCCGCTGACTCTGTCCTACGACAGCACATCACCGAACGCGATTGACTCCGCAACCCAAATCCGCACGCGACTGGAGAACTCCGGCGGCCTCAGCGTGCAATTGCGACCTGACGCGCCGGCCGCCGATCTGTGGCTACTGGACCGCAAAGCTTGGACCTCGACCGGGCTTTCCTGGCTGCAGCCGTACGTCGAAGCCCCGCTGCCCACTGCGGCGGCAACAATCAGAACGCTTGTAAACGAGTTCCGCAGTACTACCGACGCCGAGCAAGCGACCGCCCTGCTGCAGGCGTTGCAGAAGCAAGCTGCGGTGGACAACGTCCTGTTGCCGATCAGCCAGAGCGATGAATACCTGTACGCCCGTTCAGATGTCAGCGTGAGGGAAAGCGGCTTCGGCCCCGGTTGGCAGCTGGGGCTGTTCGGGATTCGCAATGGCTGAGGAGACTCCCTCGGGAGTGAGACGAGGGCCGTTCCAGGCGGGGGAGCGGATCACCCTGGCCGATCCGAAGGGTCGTCGTCACTCAGTCCTGCTCAAAGCCGGCGGCCAGTTCCACACCGCCAAAGGGGTGGTCAACAACGATGACCTGATCGGCCAGCCGGAGGGCACGGTGGTGACATCGGCGATGGGAGTCGAGTATCTGGCCATGCGACCGCTGCTCGGCGATTTCACCGTCACCATGCCCCGGGGCGCCACCGTGGTTTACCCGAAGGACGCTGCCCAGATCCTCATGGGCGCCGACATCTTTCCAGGGGCCATCGTGCTCGAGGCGGGTGCCGGCTCCGGTGCGCTCAGCTGCGCGCTGCTGCGTGCCATCGGCCCAAGCGGACGGCTCATCTCCTATGAACGTCGTGAGGATTTTGCGGGGATTGCTCGTCGCAACGTCGAAAGTTTCTTCGGTCAGCCACATCCGGCCTGGGATCTCCGGATAGGAGATCTGACCCAAGCGCTCGCCGAGGATCCGGTCGAGCCGGGAACAATTGACCGGGCAGTGCTGGACATGCTTTCACCGTGGGAGTGCGTGGCGGCCGTGGCCCAGGTATTGGCGCCCGGCGGCGTGCTCTGCTGCTATGTCGCCACCACGACTCAGCTGGCCGAAACCGTCGAGACACTGCGCGCGCACACCGGGTTCACCGAGCCGGACGCCACCGAGTCATTAGTTCGATCATGGCACGTGGAGGGCCTGGCGGTCCGCCCTGGACATGCGATGGTCGGCCACACCGGGTTCTTGATCATCACCCGCCGATTGGCGCCTGGAGTCATCGCCCCAGCACGGAAACGACGGCCGGCGCCGGGCGCGTACGGCGAGAATTACTCGGGCCCTCGGAGAAGCCCCAGCTAGGCTCTGCTTAGGAGGTGCGTCATGGCACACGACCGATCCCAGTATGAGGACCGCGAAACATTGCAGACGCAGCTTCGGGCGCTCAGCGAAGAGGTCGACCGGCTGCGTGAACGCGTGTCTGCCCATCCACACGACATCGCCATGTTGGAACGCCGGCTGGCCGATGCGCGCCAGGACGCGCGAACGACCGCGGCCAACAATGAACGTCTCGCCGCAACTCTGCGCGAAGCACGCGACCAGATCGTCTCTCTCAAGTCGGAGGTCGATCGGCTCGCGCAGCCGCCGGCCAGCTTTGCCGTTTTTTTGGCCACGGCTGAGGATCACACCGCCGACATCTACACCGCAGGTCGAAAGATGCGGGTGAGCGTCAGCCCCGAGGTCGATCTCGAGGGACTGGAGCCCGGCCGCGAAGTCATGATCAACGAGGCCATGAACGTCGTTGATGTCCTCGAGTTCGATGAGGTCGGCGAGGTTGTGCTGCTCAAAGAGCTACTGGAGGACAACCGCCGTGCGCTGGTGATCGGCCACGGCGATGAGGAAAGCGTTGTGCGGCTGGCGCACCGGCTGCATGGTACGCAGCTGCGCTCGGGTGACTCCCTGCTGATCGACCGGCGCGTGCACTTCGCGTACGAGCGGGTGCCCAAGCTGGACGTCGAGGAACTAGTGCTGGAGGAAGTGCCGGACATCGACTACACGGTCATCGGTGGCCTTGGCACACAGATCGAGGCCATCCGGGATGCGGTCGAACTTCCCTTCCTGCACAAGGAATTGTTCGCCGAGCACCAGCTCAAAGCACCGAAAGGCATCCTGCTTTACGGCCCTCCCGGCTGCGGCAAAACCTTGATCGCCAAGGCGGTGGCGAACTCGCTCGCGAAGGCTGTGACCGACCGCACCGGGGAGGAGGGGCGCAGCTTCTTCCTCAACATCAAGGGCCCGGAGCTTTTGAACAAATACGTCGGGGAAACCGAACGACACATCCGGCTGGTCTTTCAGCGTGCCCGGGACAAGGCCTCCGACGGCATGCCGGTGATCGTTTTCTTCGACGAGATGGACTCGCTGTTCCGCACCCGAGGCTCGGGCGTCTCCTCCGATGTGGAGAACACGATCGTGCCGCAGCTGCTCAGCGAGATCGACGGCGTCGAGGGCCTGGACAACGTGATCATCATCGGCGCATCGAACCGGGAGGACATGATCGATCCGGCGATCCTGCGGCCCGGACGCCTTGATGTCAAGATCAAGATCGAGCGGCCCGACGCGGAAGCGGCGCGGGAGATCTTCAGCAAGTACCTGACGCCGACACTTCCCTTGCACAGCGAGGATTTGTCCGAGTTCGAGTTCGATCGCGACGCCACCGTCGCCGCCATGATCGAACGGACCGTGACTCGGATGTACGAGGAGTCCGAGGAGAACCAGTTCCTCGAGGTCACCTACGCCGGCGGGGACAAGGAAGTGCTCTACTTCAAGGACTTCAACTCCGGTGCCATGATCCAGAATATCGTCGATCGGGCCAAGAAGACGGCGATCAAGGATTTGCTTGACACCGGGGTGAAGGGGCTGCGTATCGGCCACTTGCTGCAAGCCTGCCTGGATGAGTTCGCCGAGAACGAGGATCTGCCCAACACCACGAACCCGGACGACTGGGCCAAAATCTCCGGCAAGAAGGGTGAGCGCATCGTTTTCATCCGGACGTTGATCTCCTCCAACAAGGGCACCCAGCCCGGCCGCTCCATCGACACCGTCACCAACACCGGGCAGTATCTCTGAGCTTCGCTCGCGCAGATCGCGCTTGTTGGCGCTGTCTTCATCGGTCGCTGGCTGCGCCTGCTCGACTCGTTCGTCCAGGCAGCGCCGCGCGATCTAGCGACGCTCTGGAAGCGTGCGCGCGATCTAGCGACGCTCTGGAAGCGTGCGCGCGATCTACCGACCCTCGAGGAGCGCTCGTCCGCCGTTCGCCAATTCAGCGTCGCCGGTGAAGGTATCGGCATTCGCTGTGTACTGCGGGTGCCACCACTCCGGCATCCTGCGAATGTAGGTGTTGAACGCCTGGTCGAGAGCACAGGTCAACCGATAGCGGATAACGATCGGATCGAGATTCATGCGGCCGGCTGGTTGGTCGTGGATCGCCGGGCGGCTCGAGCCACACCGAAAATGCCTCGCCAGGCCAGTAGGAGAACAGCGAGCGAGATCGAGGCGACCAGAACGAATGCTGGGGCAAAGCCGCGCCCCGAAGCCATCCGCAACCCCATGCCGATCAGAACCGTGCAAGCCCAGACCACGATGCCTACCCGCATACCGGTTGGATTTCGCCAGGCCCGCGCTGCCAACCACCCGACCATACTGCCCGCAACAAAGGGCCACGCCGTGGTCACCACTCCACTCAGGTCAGTCACTTCCCGGTGGCTGCGGCGCCCAACGAGGACAAAGACCAATACGCAGATCAGGTCGGCGGCAATCGCTGACCGGAGCCTCATGTCGGCTCACATTACGCTGGGCCCATGGCAGTAGGCGCCGACCGGGGAGCATCGAGAGATTCCCAGCCGAGCGCGGGGCGGGGCGTGCACGTCATGGGCGTGGAGACCGAGTACGGCATCAGCGCGCTCAACCCGCCAGCGGAGGAGGACCTGCATCCGATGCAGCTGTCCAACCATGTGGTCAAGGCCTACGGCGCGTCGGCGGCGGGACAGCCGGCCGGTTGGGACTACGAGACCGAAACGCCCCTTCGCGATATCCGCGGCTACGAGCTGTCCAGGTCCGCGGCTCATCCTGACCAGCTCACCGACTCCGATCTCGGCATGGCGAACGTGATCTTGAGTAACGGCGCCCGGCTCTATGTCGATCACGCTCATCCGGAGTACTCCAGCCCAGAGGTCACTTCGGCCCTGGACATCGTTCGCTTCGACAAGGCCGGGGATGCTGTCATGGCGATTGCCGCCCAACGGGCCAGCCATTCGCTGGGCCGGTCGGTGCGGCTGTACAAGAACAACACCGACGGCAAGGGCGCCTCGTACGGCACCCATGAGAACTATCTGCTCGACCGCAGTACGCCGTTCGATCGGATTGTCGCCCAGTTCACCGGGTTCCTGGTATCGCGCCAGGTGATCACCGGAGCCGGCCGAGTAGGACTCGGCCAGGCCAGCCAGGAGCCGGGGTTCCAAATCAGTCAGCGGGCTGATTTCTTCGAGGCCGAGGTGGGCCTGGAAACAACCTTGAATCGGCCGATCATCAATACCCGTGACGAACCTCATGCTGATGCAAGCAAGCACCGGCGCCTGCACGTGATCACCGGTGACGCGAATCAGGCGGAGATCGCCACGTACCTGAAAGTGGGTGCTGCCTCCTGGGTGCTCCGTGTCATCGAGGCCGGTGAACTGGGTGCGGACTGCCGGCTCGAGACTCCGGTCGCGGCGATGCGCGCGGTCAGCAGGGACCTCGACTGCCGCCAGGGGCTGACTTTGGCCGACGGCCGGGCAATGCGCGCCGTGGATTTGCAGGAGATCTATCTCGATGGCTGCCGCCGGCATTATGAGCGTGTCGCAGAGGATCTCACCGAGTCGGCCAGGATCGAGGCCAAAGATGTCTTCACCAGATGGCAAGAGTGCCTGGATGCGCTGCGGACCGACCCCTTCCTGTTGGCCGATCAACTGGACTGGGTGGCCAAGTTGAAGCTGATGGAGTCCTATCGGGCACGCGACCAACTTCCCTGGAACGCACCCAAGTTGGCCCTCATCGACCTGCAATACGCCGACGTGGATCCCAGAAGGAGCCTGTACGCGGCGTTGGTGGCCAAAGGCAAGATCCGCCGCTTGGTCACCGATGAAGAGATTGAGCGCGCGCGGAATCACCCGCCGGAGGACACCCGCGCCTACTTCCGTGGCCGGGTCATGGAGAAGTTCGGCGCGGCAGTGGTGGCGGCCTCCTGGGATTCGGTGATCTTCGATGTGCCGGATCGCCCCGCTCTGCAGCGCATCCCGCTACTGGACCCGCTGCGCGGCACCCGCGAGCAGGTGGGCGCGATGCTGGATCAGTGCGAATCGGTGACCGACCTCTTCGCCGCGCTTGGCCGCTAGTTACCGTTCTGGCGTGTAGCCCTGGTCTGTCAGCCGGGATGGTTAGGCTGGAGGCCAAGGAGGGAGGAGTACCGATATGCCCGAGTCAGAGCAAAGCCAGCGCAAAGCCAGGCGAGCGGAAGATCGCGAGGTCGAAGAGGTTGCGCCGGCCGACAGCACTCACAAGGCAGAGTTGGACTCAGAGGTCGACTCCCTGCTGGACGAGATCGATGACGTGCTCGAGGTCAACGCGGAGGAGTTCGTCCGCTCCTTCGTGCAGAAGGGCGGCCAGTGAGTGACCCTGCCTCTTGGGTCGGCATGACGGCTGATTTTCTGCGCGCCGACACGTCGTCCTTCGCCGACTTCGCCGCCCGCGTCTCACCTAACGTGCTGCCCAGCCAGCGCAACGCCGCCGCTGGCGCGGGTGACCTGGCCCCGCACGGCACAACGATCGTCGCCGCCACCTTTCCCGGCGGCGTCGTAGTGGCCGGCGACCGCAGGGCAACCATGGGAAACATCATTGCCCAGCGAGACATAGAGAAGGTTTATCCGGCTGATGAGTTGTCGATCATCGGGATCGCTGGTGCAGCGGGGATAGCTGTGGAGATGGTGGGCCTGTTCCAGGTGGAACTGGAGCACTACGAAAAGTTGGAGGGAGCTCCGCTTTCCCTTGTCGGCAAGGCGAATCGTCTCGCAACAATGATTCGGATGAACCTGCCGCTAGCACTGCAGGGGTTGCTGGTCGTCCCGCTATTCGCCGGCTGGGATGTCGCTGCCGAGCAAGGTCGGATCTTCTCCTATGACGCCACCGGCGGTCGCTACGAGGAGCACGCGTTCTTTTCGGTCGGCTCCGGCTCGGTATTTGCCCGCGGGTCGCTAAAGAAGCTGTACCGACCGGACCTGCAGCCCACCGAGGCGACCATGGCCGTCATTCAGGCGCTCTACGACGCCGCGGACGATGATTCAGCGACCGGCGGACCCGATCTGACCCGGAAGATCTTCCCAGTGGTTCTGCTCGCCACAGCCGACGGGGTCCATCGGATCAACGATGCGCAGATCGGTGAGCTGGTCGGCCAAGTGATGGCCAGCCGGATGGATCGCCCCGACGGACCCGGAGCATCCCTGACATGAGCATTCCCTTCTACGTTGCGCCTGAGCAGCAGATGAAGGATCGGGCGGACTTCGCCCGAAAAGGCATCGCGCGAGGTCGATCGGTCGTCGTTCTGCACTACGCCGACGGCATCTTGTTCGTCGCAGAAAACCGTTCCCAGGCACTGCACAAAGTCAGCGAAATCTATGACCGGATCGGCTTCGCAGCGGTCGGGCGTTACAACGAGTTTGAAAATCTCCGCACGGCAGGCGTCCGCTACGCCGATCTCCGCGGCTACACCTACGACCGGACTGACGTCACCGGGCGTGGATTAGCCAACGCGTACGCCCAGCTGCTCGGCACGATCTTCTCCTCCGGAGGTGAAAAGCCGTACGAGGTGGAGATCATCGTCGCCGAGCTGGGGGCCAGTACAGAACTCGACCAGATTTACCGGCTCACCTACGACGGTTCGGTTGCGGACGAGGAGAACTTCGCTGCAATGGGCGGCTCGGCTGACATCATCGCCGAGGTGCTTGGCAAGGGCTTTCAGCGGGGATTGGGACTCGCGGCCGCCACCAAGCTAGCCGTACGCGCATTGGGCTCGGATGGGGCGACGAACGGCCAGCCACGAAGGCTGGAAGTGGATGCGCTGGAGGTGGCGATCCTCGACCGCACTCGCGCACTGCCGCGAAAGTTCCGTCGGATCGAAGGCGACCGGCTGGCCGCGCTGTTGACCGAGGACATCGAACCCGAGGATCCGGGCCACGTACTGCCGCCCACGTTGCCGCCCGAGCCGGCGGTCACCGAAACGGAGCTGCCGCGCAACCTGCCATCGGAGGTCAATCCGGTTGACGGGCAACAGGAACCGCCACAGAATCCAGGCCCGTGACTGTCACGGAATCACATGCGCCGCACATACCCGTTGCCGACGATGCGGGGCCGCCGGTCGTCGTGGTGATTGGCACCGGTCTAATCGGCGCTTCGATCGGTTGCGCAATGACCGCCGCGGGCTACCGGGTGCACTTACGCGATCACAAGATCAGCCATGCCCGGGTTGCCGCCGGTCTGGGTGCTGGTGTCATCGACGCCCCTCGTACGGCCGATGTCGGCTTGGTAGTGGTGGCGGTTCCACCGGCGGCGATTCCTGATGTCGTGGGTCACTCGCTCGGCACGTACCCGACAGCGACGGTCACCGATGTTGGATCGGTCAAGGCTGGCGTGCTGCACTCGCTGTGGGAACGAGATATTCCCCTGGGGAGGTACGTCGGCTCGCATCCCATGGCGGGCTCCCACCACTCGGGTCCGATAACTGCTCGACGGGACCTCTTTCAAGACCGTCCATGGGTCATCACGCCGCATCGCCGCTCATTGCCAGCCGCTGTTGAGCGGGTTTCGCAAATGGTGAGCGCATGCGGTGCCCGGGAGCTCCTCATGGACGTCGACGACCACGACGCGGCCGTAGCCCGGGTTTCCCACCTGCCGCACCTGCTGTCGGTCCTGATGGCCGGGCATCTCAATGTTGTGCCGGCCGAGGACCTCGTACTCGCTGGGCAGGGCTTGCGCGATGTCACCCGCGTCGCCGGCAGTGACCCGTCGCTGTGGCAGCAGATTCTCGCCTCGAATTCGGATGCGGTCCTGGCGGAGCTTCGTCGGGTACGCGAAGATCTGGGCGCCTTGATCGACGCCATCGAACTGGGACCGGCGTCGGTTGCTCTTCGGGAACGGCTAGACCGAGGAGTTGAGGGCACGCAAAAGATCCCTGGCAAGCACGGGACCCGGCCCGTGCACTACAGCCAGGTCGTCGTCGAGATCCCAGACCAACCCGGCGTACTCGCCCGACTGTTCGCCGACGTTGGCGCAGCTGGCGTCAACGTCGAAGACATCTCGATCGAACACGACCAGGTCAGGCAAGTCGGCTATCTGTCGCTCTCGGTGACTCCGGATCGCCAAGACGAACTGGCGGCCGTCATGGCGAAATGCGGTTGGAACGTCGCCTGAGGCACGGCCCCCCGGAAGTGGTGACAGGTTGTTGTCAAGGCCGGCCGGTAAGGTGTGGACGTGCCTGAGGGGCAGCAAGACACGGCCGGCGACCTGGAGCTGCCACTGGTCGTCGCCATCGACGGCCCCAGTGGTTCAGGTAAGTCCACCACGGCACGCGGAGTGGCTCGTCGCCTCGACCTCGCATTCCTCGACACCGGGGCGATGTATCGAGCCGTGACGTGGCTGATGCTCCATCATGGAATCGACCGGAGCGATGAGCCGGCAATCGCGAAGGTGGCCCGCCAGGCTCAGTTCGAAGTCAGCACCGATCCGGAGGCACCGACGATCGCGGTGGATGGCCACGATGTGACCGAGGCGATCCGCAGTCCAGATGTCTCGGCAGCGGTCAGTGCCATCGCAACCAACCTGGATGTCCGCCGTGAGCTGGTGGACCGTCAGCGCCAGCTGATCACCCGTGCAGCGCGCGGGATTGTCGCTGAAGGCCGTGACATCACAACGGTGGTCGCCCCCGACGCGCAGGTGCGGGTCCTACTGGTGGCCGATCCAAGCGCCCGGGTGGCGCGTCGACATGCTGAGCTCGGCGAGCATGTTGACGCCGCTGATGTCAAAGATCAAGTCATTCGGCGCGACAGAGACGACTCGACAGTCGCGCAATTCCACTCGGCGGCGCCAGGCGTGATTGTGCTCGACTCGACCTTCCTTACACTCGATGAAGTGATCGACGCCATCTGCGCCCTGATTCCCGAGCCGTACGCGCGCCGCCTGGGTTCTTCGAACCCGGAAACGGCTAGGGAGGAAGTGGCACGGTGATCAGCGGGGTGAGCCCCGACCTGCCGCACACCGCGCATCTTCCCGTACGCAAGGAGCTTGGGCTTCGCCTTACCAAGCCGGTGGTAGCACGGTTGATTCGCGGCTATTGGCGAGTTCACGTGCACGGCAAGTCGAACGTCCCGGCGGCAGGTCCGGTGATTCTGGCCTCGAATCACATCGGCTTTCTCGATGGCCCCGTCCTTGTCGCGCTCACTCCCCGCCTGACCTTCGCCATGGCCAAGCACGAGCTGTTCACCGGAGCCCTCGGCAGCTTCCTGGCCCATGTCGGTCAGATCTCGCTCAACCGACGAGCGGTCGACACGAAGGCGATCACCCGCGCCATCCAGATCCTTCGGTCCGGTGACGTGCTGGCAGTCTTCCCGGAGGGCTCACGAACCACCGGAGAGGTATCGCAAGTAGGCGGGGGCACCGCCTATCTGGCGATGGTGACTGGCGCACCGATCGTGCCGGTCGCACTTCTGGGCACCCGAGAGCCAGGTCACAAGCGAGGTCAACTGCCGGCTCGGGGCCGTCCTATCCACGTGGTATACGGGAAGTCGCTGGTCGTACCGCGATCGAACTGGCCCAGGCGCAAGGCGGCCGTCGCTCACTGGACCGAAGTACTTCGCACGCATTTGGCGGCTCACGTCATGGCTGCCCAATCACTGACCGGGCTACCCTTGCCAGGTCCTGCAGTGCGCTAGCAGGCTTCGCGGCTGCTCTCTCCCATTTGAATCGATCATGAGATGACCAACGAAGTACGCCTGCCGGAGGTCCCACCAGACCTCAACCCACCCGTCGTGGCTGTAGTCGGCCGGCCGAACGTTGGCAAGTCGACCTTGGTGAATCGGCTGATTGGCCGGCGGGAGGCCGTCGTCGAGGACGTGCCGGGGGTGACCCGGGATCGGGTGTCCTATGACGCGGAGTGGAACGGGCGCTCGTTCGTGGTGCTCGACACGGGTGGCTGGGCGCCCGACGCGAAGGGCCGCGCTGCTCGGATCACCGAGCAGGCAGAGCTGGCCGTCGCTGCGGCTGATGCCGTCGTGTTCGTTGTAGACGCGACGGTGGGAACCCAGGACGTCGACGAAGCAGTGGTGCGGGTGCTGCGGCGCAGCAACAAGCCAGTGATACTCGCCGCCAACAAGGTCGATGATCAACGATCTGAGGTCGAAGCGGCGACCCTGTGGAATCTTGGACTCGGAGAGCCGTACCCCGTCTCGGCCTTGCATGGACGGGGGAGTGGGGATCTGCTCGACGCGATTCTCGCTGCCCTTCCCGAAGCGCCGCCCGATGCCGAATCGGGTGAAGGTGGGCCTCGGCGCGTCGCCATTGTCGGAAAGCCCAACGTTGGCAAATCGAGTTTGCTGAACAAGTTGGCGGGGCAACAGCGCGCTGTAGTGGACGCAATTGCCGGAACGACGGTTGACCCGGTGGATGAGCTTGTCGAGGTTGACGGTCGGGTCTACCGCTTCATCGACACCGCAGGGATCCGGCGCCGAATCAAGGAGGCCTCCGGTCATGAGTTCTACGCAAGCCTGAGAACGCGCGGAGCTATCGAGCGGGCCGAAGTCTGCATCGTGCTGATCGATGCCAGTGAACCGGTCACCGAGCAGGATGTGCGAATTTTGGCCTCGGTCGAGGAGGCCGGGCGTGCGCTAGTGATCGTCTTCAACAAGTGGGATCTCACCGATGAGGAACGGCGTCGCTATCTGAGTCGGGAGATCGAGCGCGACCTGGTTCAGTTCAACTGGGCGGCCAAGATCAACATTTCGGCCACCACTGGTCGGCACCTCGACCGGCTCGGGGTCGCGATAGAGCAAGCTCTCGAAGGCTGGGAGTCGCGGATCACGACCGGCCGGTTGAACGCCTTCCTCGGCCGGCTGGTCGCCGCACACCCGCATCCGGTCCGAGGCGGGAAGCAGCCGCGCATCCTTTTCGGCACCCAGGCCCAGGCCGGACCGCCCACCTTTATCCTGTTCACCTCGGGTCAGATCGAGGCGGGCTACCTGCGGTTCGTCGAGCGGCGACTTCGCGAGGAGTTCGGCTTCATCGGCAGCCCAGTGCATGTAGCGGTGCGAGCACGCGAGAAGCGCAAGAGCCGCTAAGACACCCGTGACTCTGTCGATGGGCGCACCAAGACACGCTGTTGCGACGGCCATTCTGAACGGCTAACCGGTAGCGTTTCTAGCATCGCCGAGCCAGGAGAGCCATGACCGTAACCGAAACGCCCGGAGCCGACCTCGAGCGGTCTGCCCGGACGATGTTGATGTTAAGCATCGCCACCGGTGCGACCGCTTTGATCATCGGCATCCTCGTGTTGATCTGGCCCGAAACGACTCTGCTGGTTGTGGCCATCTTGTTCGGTCTTCAGTTGCTGATTTCCGGAGTTATGCGGATCATCGGCGGCGCCATGGACAGCTCGCTGGAAGGCTGGCAAAAGGGGCTCTCGATCACCTTTGGTGTTCTGATTGTCATCGCGGGCATCATCTGCCTTCGCAACCCTGCGCTTTC
>JBKPML010000173.1:0-13671 GCA_046732135.1 Actinomycetota bacterium | reverse complement strand
CACTAACACCTATTCGGAGCTTGCCGCATCATTGGAAGGTCACGCGGGAATATTTAAGGTCTTAAGAAAAAACTTCATAGGCTTCTATTTAGGGTCGCTGGCTATCGGGGACATCGACCTAAGTAGCTGACATCGACTAGTGGTTAGAGAGTGGCAGTTAAGTGATACAAAGTAAACGAGGTACAAAAGGCGCACATAGATACCTGGAACCAAGATACGAGGTGGGTACAAGGGGGCTCCATTCATACTTCGAGTACGCCTCGCCCGGCGGCAGGTTGCCGGAGTTGCCGTCGGGACCCAGCTCCGGGTTGCTCATCCCGTCGACCTGTCAGGTCTCGTCCTGCACGGATTGTTGCCGAGCCTGGTCGGCGTACGTTGGCTGCTGGGCCGGCCTCACCCTCCGAGCTGTAGGCCTGGTCGAGAATTTTCCGCGCAGCGGAGTTCATCCGCACCTCGTTGATCGGTTAGGCCATCCCACGCTCTGCGGCGTCTCCGGTAGCATGCTCTCCACACAGCGTCGTTACCGCGCGCGGCACGAATAGCGATGCTAAGGTGGACAAACAAGGTGATTAGCTCGACAGTTAATTACCTGCTGACGATAGAAAAGCAGAATGACCGACAAGACCAAGCACTCAGACAAGCTTGAGGCGTTGGCGTACTTGGCGTCTGAGTTTAATTCCGATATTTCAGATACAGTAGCATATGTTAAAACGATACTTACCGGCTAGTACGACGTGGCGAAAACTAATTACCTAGTCGAGGACTTATCTGGAACGGGAAAATCCTCAGTCTACGATGAGCTGACTCGCCGAGGATACGCTGCCTTAAGCACTGATCGTACCTGGGCATATCACGCCGACCCGGTCATCGCTCTCGCCGGCGGCCAGAGTCGTCACGATAACTGGAAGTGGGATAAGGCTAAGGCAATCGAAGCCCTCGAAAGTGACAAACCTTAGATCCCTTTTGTTTGTGGTAGCAGCCGCAACCGCGACGATTTCTTGCCTTACTTCAGTAAAGTATTCAATCTAAAGATCGATGATGAGACCAAACAAACGGATGCGCGGCATTAGATCGGCATTGTTCTTCATAAAAGACGTTCATAACTGCGGCGACACCATGAATACTTCATGCAACTTAGGAAAGGGCATCGTTATGAGTAGCGTCGTTGTTGTTATTGGACCGGGGTCAATCGGGCAAGCGATCGCGCGGCGGGTGAGTGCGGGCAAGCGTGTGCTGCTGGCTGACTTGCGCCAGGAGAACGCTGACTCGGCTGCCGAGACATTGAGCAATGCTGGATTCGAGGTGAGCACTGCGACCGTCGACGTGTCGTCGCGTGACTCGGTGCACGCGCTCGTCCAGACATCGACCGCGCTTGGGGATGTCACCGGTGTCATTCACGCCGCCGGCGTCTCTCCCAGCCAGGCAGCACCTGAGACAATCCTTTCGGTGGATCTGTATGGCACTGCGTTGGTGCTCGAGGAGTTTGGAGATGTTATTGCCCCCGGTGGTGCCGGTGTGGTGATCGCGTCGCAGTCAGGGCACCGCCTGGGCGCGCTGACCGCCGATGAAGACGAGGCGCTCGCGATGACGCCTGTGGATGAATTGCTCGGCTTGCCGATGCTTCAGCCCGCCCTAGTGAAAGATTCTTTGCACGCGTATCAGCTGTCCAAACGTGGGAACGCGCTGCGAGTGATGGCCGAGGCAGTGCGGTGGGGCAAGCGCGGTGCGCGAGTTAATACGATAAGCCCCGGCATCATCATCACCCCGCTAGCCAAGGATGAGTTGACTGGGCCTCGGGGGGAGGGCTACCGGCGCATGATCGAGCTGTGCCCGATGGGGCGCGCGGGCACGCCGGACGAGGTTGGCACGGTTGCGGCACTCCTTATGGGGGCGGATGGCGCGTTCATCACTGGCAGCGACTTCCTCATCGACGGCGGGGTCACCGCCGCCTACCGTTTCGGCGAACTCGCTCCGAACTGAGCCGGGACCAGCCAGAGGAGCCGGTCACTTCCAGCGGAACTCCACAGCGTCATCGTGCTTCTCGGTGTCCCGCATGGCGTCGAGGACGCCCATGTCGGCGTCCGAAATCTCGAAGTCGAGTTCGGCATTCTGCTGGATGTGCGCCCTCTTGGTCGCCTTAGGCAACACGACGGCACCCTTTTGCAGCAGGTAGCGGATACACAGTTGTGGTGCGCTGACGCCGTAGCTGGCCGCGACGTCGGCAATCTCGGGATGGTTGACGATGAGCCCGTGCGCGAACGGAGAGTATGCCTCGACAACGATGTCGTGCTCAGCACACTTCTGAACGGTGTCGGACGGGTCGAGTCCGATGAACCAGCGGATCTGGTTCACCATCGGCTTGGTCTCGCATGCCGGCAGGAGGCTGTCTAGATCCTCCGGCCCGAAGTTCGACACGCCGATCGCTTTGACCCGACCGCTGGCCAGGAACTCTTCCATGGCCTTCCAGATCTGCCTGTTCTCCTCACGGCAATCTTTTCCCATCTGGTCCCACGGCCAGGGCGCGTGGATGAGGTAGAGGTCGAGGTAGTCGAGGTCGATCTGACCCATCGTGGTCTCGAACTCCTCGAGTGCCTTGTCGTAATCCTTCGCCTCGGCCGGCAGTTTCGAGGTGACGTAGAGCTCCTCGCGCGGTACGTCCGAGTCGCGCACCGCCCGTCCGACCGACGCCTCGTTGTCATAGGCCCGGGCCGTGTCGATGTGGCGGTAGCCCAACCGCAAGGCGTCAGCTACGGCGTTGTAGCACTCGTCGCCCTCCTTGAGCAGCCACGTGCCGAACCCCACTTTGGGAATCTGGTTTCCGTTGCTGAGCGGGTAGCTCTCGATCAGCACGCTCATCGGTGCTCCTCATCCTGGTAGCGATTCATCGCCAGCCTAGGCACAAGGCGAGCGATGTGAGCGGACGCCGTCCAGTCCTTGGGGTTGAACAGTACTTGTGCATGCTGACTCGACCAGCAGCGCGAGCCAGAGGCAAGTGGCGGAATGCCCAGATCATGGCTTCGCTGACCCTCGGCGCGGCTCCAGGCTTCTACTACTTGGCGGCCGTGATGATCGTCAGCGGTACGTCAGTTCTGCGTCGGACACGAGTGGGAGGTCCCATGCGAGCCAGCGGGAGAGACCAGCCGGCAGCGTTGAGAGGATGATCTCGTCGAATCGCCTTTCGGCGAGGGTCTTTTCGATGGCCTTCATCGGGTCTTGGTCGCCTACGGCGCCGTCAGCTGTGGGGCCCATCTCACGAAGACGCTGCAATTCGGTGTCGAGGTTGGACTTCGCCTCAGCAACACATTGCTCGCGCGTTCGAACGTCGGCCGCGCCTGGAAACAGGCCCGGATCGACCGGGAAGGTGCCGCTGAGCGCGTTGAGGTCATTGACGAGATGGGGTGTGGGGGTGGCTGGCACGAGGATCCAGAACTCGGCCGGACCGCGTGACATCCGAATGCGAATCGCATCGAGCAGGTCCTGGCCGCCGAGAGTCTGGTTTGCCACTACAAGGTACTGATGCACAACTGGGACTCCTCAGTCGGCCGACGAAATCTCGATGATTGTCCGCACAGCCGATGGCCGGGCAATGACGAGGTATGCGAAGAGCGAGCCGGCGACGCCGGCGATCATGACCCAGATCATGGGGACAGCGGTGACCGCGCCGCCGGAGCTGGCGAGAGGGGCGGAGGTGGCCATCGCCACTGCTTGAGTGACGCCGAGGACGGCGGAGGCGGCACCGGCGATGTGCTGCGCCTCAGCGGCGGCGAGTGCGTTGGCTTTGCCGAAGATGAACGCCTGGACGGTCATCAGGACAAGGAACCCGGCGCAGGTGAGTAGCAGCGGTGTGTCAAGAGCGAAGACGCTGACGGTCGGGGCCGCAACGGCAAGGGTGGAGAGGGTGAGCCCGAACCCGATTAGGGTGCGAGGCTGGAAGCGGCGTCCGACAATCTTGGCGTTTACTACCGACAGCAGGATCTGGGCCAGGGGCGGCTGATGCGGAAAACAGCGCGAAGGGCATCGGCTTGAGGCCTTTCTGCTCCTGCAGCACCATATGACGAGTTCGCGATATAGGCCATCATCGTGAAGCCGGACAACACCGCGGTCAGCATGTAGCCGACGAACAGCCGGATCCGCACCACCTCACTCAAACCTGATGCGAACTGACGTAGACCGCCGCCGTGACGCCGCTCAACGGGCAGCGACTCGGGCACGAACACGATGGCGGTGATCGTCATCAGCAGCCCGAAGCCCATCAGGCACCAGAACACCGTCCGCCATGTCCCGCCAAGCGTCAGCACCGCCCGCCGAACACGGGCGCGACCATCGGCGCCAACCCGCCGAGAGCCATCATGATCGACATGACCCCTTGCCAGTTGGTCGCCCTTGGACACATCGACGACGACGGCACGGGCGACTACCGCCGCCAGGCCGCCGCCGAAGCCCTGCACCACTCGGAACACGATCAAGAACCAGATCGACGGCGCTAAGGCACAGCCGACGGCGCCAACGGTGCAGATCAACCCGCCGACGATTATCGGCTTACGCCGGCCACGCTGATCCGACAACGGTCCGCCAAGCAGCTGCCCCAGCGCCATGCCGAGGAAGAACGTGGTCAAGGTCAGGCCCACCAGCGACGCCGTGGTGTCGAGGTCGGCGGTCACTCGCGGGAAGGCCGGGGTGTACATGTCAGTCGCGAACGGCGGCACCGCGCTCTGTAACGCCAGCGTGAGGATCAGTGCCGTGGTCACTGTCGCCGCGCCGGTCGCCCGACCGGCAGACGCAGTCGTCGAGGAGGCCGACGAGTCGCCGTGAGCAGTCAAAGCAACACCCCTACCGATACGAGCGAATACAGAAGCCCGCCTAGAGGTAAACGACTTTGACCGTGGGGCCACCTGCTTGGATCGGAAGGTCGCCGATCCGAGGAGCGCGCCGCGGTTCCGGCAGGTTCAGCACCACCGCGTTCATGGTCGACATCAGTGCCGCGCCCCCAGATCGGCCGGGTCCGGTGTCATCAGATGCTGGCGTAGCTGACGCAGGGTGACCGAGAGCTGGGCAAGCTCACTTGCCGGCGCGCCCGCACCAACGTGCGCGGCGACGGCCGCCGCGAACGTGACATTCGCTGCCTCCAGCAGCCCCTTACCCTGCTCGGTCAGCTCGATCAGATTCGATCGACCATCGGTGGGGTTAGGTTGACGACGGCACCAACCGGCAGCCTCAACCTTGTCCATCACCTTGCTCGTCCCACCGACGGTGATCGACAACGCCCTGGCAATGTCCAGCACTCGGCAGCCCTCGGTGGCGTCTGCCACCTGCATGATCTCCAACCAGGCCAGCGGCACACCGTGCGTGTGCTGAACTCTGGCCTCCACCCGGTTCCACAGCTCAGTCTCTAAACGGACAAGGTCACGAAACAGCTCGACCAGATCGACTCCCACGGCCGCACCATACCCCGAAATAGCTTCCATGGAATGTAGCCCGCTGGGTGGGCCAGTACTCGCGCGCTGGCTGGATGCGGCCAAGCAGCCCACCGGTTGTAAGGCTCAAGGAGCGGCTTACTACTTCCAGTGAGGACCTCGATGAATTGGCCGGCAGATTAGAACTGCTGCTCATCGGTTCAAGTCACTGTCCGGCTTTCGAAGTCCGAGGACCAGCAAGACGACGCCGACCACTACCACAATGGTGCCGACATAGAACCAGGTCTTATCCCCAGTCATCACGCTTCCGGGAATAACGTTCAACCCCTGGCCGATCCAAATCCCGCCGGTGAGCAAGGCGAGCACGCCCACGACGGTCATCGTGATCCTCACGGGGCGGCGGAACATCATTGGCGGCACCTCCTCGTCCGGACGTCGCCATGGCGGTCATGCAAGGCGGGCCCTCGAACCGCGTGGCTGCGCCCTCATGGTGCCCTGATCTCAACACGTAGGTTCTGTCCGTAAGTGGTTTCGGGCACACCGATGGTCAGCGCGAGCGGCGACCAACAGCAAGGTAGGCGATTGGTCCCACGGGTTGAACGATGCAACCCAGAGCCCAGAGCGGCTTGGGGCCGCGCACCTGCGCCGGCGGACGCCGAGCCAAGTCGACAAGCGCCACGCTGGTCAGTATCACCTCGATCGCCGAGCCTAGGAGGATGGCCGCTCGTTGACCTCCGCTGAAATCGCTCCACTGCTTTTTGGTTGCCATGATCATCACGGTACTCATGCGGCTCGAAAGGGTCGACCAGAGGTCATCCCAACTAGCAACGCAGGATCATCCTTTGTGCTGATCGGACAACCGACGGCTTGGTCGAAGAAGCTGGCAGGGCGAGAGCGTGCTCACCAGTGGCTCCAGTGCACCACCTCCTGGAAGGGCCGACGGTCCGGTCGGAGGAGAGGCCGCAGCGGCCGATCTGCCGGGTAACCAAGTCCGATCAGGTACACGCAGAGGTAGCCGTCAGGGAACCCCAGCACGCGCCGCGCCTGCGCCTGGTCTGCCACGGACGCGTGCCCGGACCCGATACCGAGGTCGGCCGCCGCCAACAACATGTTCGCGGTAGCCTGGCCGAGGTCGTACATCAGTAGATCGCGCTGTCTTGCGTCCTCCGGCTCCCGGGCAACCACAGCTACGGTTGCCAGCGACCGGGCTATATGACGTGCGCCCTTCCACACCTTTGCCAGCTCGGATAATTGCTCGCGCTCGGTAACGACCACGAAGTTCCAGGGCTGCCAGTTGCTCGCTGACGGCGCTCGACGTCCCGCTTCGAGGATGCGTTCGAGGTCCTCACTAGCTATCGACTGGTCGGTGTACTGGCGCACGTTGCGTCGCGCCCGGATGGTGTCCCAGGTTTCCATGCCCCAGTTCTACGCTGCGTCCCTGGTGATGCCGAGGCATGGGTCCAAGACGTAGACCAGGTCTGGTGGCGGACGATAGCGCTCGGCAAGTCACCTGCACGACCAGCCCTCGCGCATAGCCGGATCGATTGGGCGGCCCCACATGGCCATAGCATGAGGGGATCCGACAGACTCGCAGGGGAGGAACCTGCAATGAACGACACGCAAAAGTCCGCCAAGAAGACCGCCGCGACTGAGAAGACGTACGAGGGATTCACGGCCGAGGAACGAGGCGCGATGAAGGACCGCGCCCAAGAGCTGAAGGCGGCTGCGCGCCGCCGCCCGCGCGGAAAAAAGCCGGACGAGGAAGGCGCCGTACTCGCGAAGATCGCCGAAATGGCGGAACCGGATCGCGCCATGGCTGAGCGGCTCCATGCCCTTATCAAAGCCAACGCCCCAGCGCTCTCACCGAAACTCTGGTACGGGATGCCCGCGTATGCCAAGGACGGCAAGGTTGTCTGCTTCTTCCAAACCGCGCAGAAGTTCAACGCGAGGTATGCGACGTTCGGCTTCAACGACTCAGCGAACCTCGACGAAGGTGCTATGTGGCCAACCGCCTTCGCTTTAACGGAGTTGACCGACGCCGACGAGGAAAAGATCGGCGCGCTGGTGAAGAAAGCGGTGAGCTGAGGCCCACCGACCTTTATTGAGCAGCGCCGAGGATTGTCTCCACCGCGAGGTCTGGTGCCCCGCGATGAGGTCCTGACTGAGGCGTCGCGCCACTCACCGTTGACTTCGAGGAGTCGCCAATATGAACGACAGGCTGGACATCCCCGAATTCAGCCGTCTGGATTTGAGCGTCGTGTGGCGGCTCGGGCGCGACCTCGTGGAGCAGTGTCTTGGGGATGGTCACGGCGTGACGATCTGCGCGAAGATCGGTCAACAACACGTTTTCCACGCAGCGCTACCTGGGACGAGCGCTGATAACGATGCTTGGGCGCACCGCAAGCTCCGGATAGTCGAGCACTTCGGGATCCCATCTTTAACCGTTCAGGAGCGGTACGTGACCGAGTCGCGCGACTTCTACCGCGACTTCGGCCTCGAGCCCTCCCGGTACGCTCCCGCGGGCGGCGCTGTGCCGCTGCTCATCGCCGGAACGCTAGTTGGCGGCTTGGCCGTTTCCGGACTGGAATCGGTCGAGGACCACCTGCTTGCACTCTCCGCACTACGGCGGTGGCGCTCGTGACCGCAGGCATGAACCCACGCCGATTGGCCCCTAAGCAGACATGCCGGATACGAGTATGGGAGCGATCAACCGGGGAGCTTCGCACTCTGCATGAGTCGGTGACGAGGTTGTTCGAGGCGCCGAACTGGACAGTCGGGGGTGAGCTGATCGTAAACGGCGACGGCGTGCTGTGGCGTGTCCCTGCGGAGGGAGGCAATCCGATCCCGATCAGCATCTCCGGCGTGCCGGCCCTGAACAATGATCACGTCCTAGCTCCCGACGGACGCAGCATCTTCGTTTCGGCAAACGACTGGCACCTTTACGAGGCCCCGCTTGCGGGCGGCGCTGCTCGTCGCATCACGGCAGATGACGGTGCAATGCACTTCCTGCATGGAGTCCGCCCTGACGGACGTGCCCTGGCCTATGTGCGACTGGAACCGCGGGGGGACGACTGGTGGGCGTCGGCCACAATAAACGAGGTCATGCTCGACGGCACGGGGGATCGGGCCGTGACCACGCATCCCGGTCCCGCGGATGGCTGCGAGTACTCGCCCGATGCTGAGTGGATCTACTTCAATACAGAGCAGTTCTCCACGGCCGCGGGCCACGCCCAGATCGCGCGCATTCGACCCGACGGGTCATCGCTCGAGCAGTTGACCGCAGACGAACAGGTGAACTGGTTTCCGCATTGTTCGCCAGCCGGGGATGCATTCGTCTACTTGAGCTATCCACCCGGCACCGAAGGGCACCCAGCCGACCTCCCGGTCGAGATCCGCATGGTTCTTGAGGATCGCTGGGAGTCGCCGACCACCATTGTCAGGCTGAATGGAGGCCAGGGCACCCTTAACGTAAACAGCTGGGCACCGGACGGCTCCGCGGTGGCCTACGTCGACTACCCCGTTCGCTACTAACCGCGGCACGATGATCATCATCAAGCCCTCATGGACTCGGCCGTTGGCTCCAGGAACTGCGCCACGCTGATGAGCCCATACTGGATGGGATATGGATGCTGTCAGCGGGCAAGATCATGCGGCTGCTGCCGACACAGCCCTTCACCGCTTGGCGACGTACGGGACGCTGAGACCGGGTCACCTAAATGATCACCAGCTCGATGGACTTCGAGGCCGCTGGCTGGAGGGGTACGTCAACGGAAGGCTTGTGGATGAGGGCTGGGGTGCCAGCCTGGGCTTCCCGGCCCTGATCCTCGACTCCGAGGGCTCGACCATCCGGGTTCCATTTGCTCAACTTCCTATGCTGGGAAGTCATGCGCCCAACGCGCCGCCGGGCTCAGCACCGGAATTGCCAGGATAGGGGTCGTCCCTCTTCAGAGTCGTCGTCGCAGGCCGGTAGGACGGCAGGTCGGAGATGACTGACGTGCAGGTCGGTACCGGCGTGCGTGCATACGGAAGGTTGCTGCGGCACGGTCCGGCCTCCCGGCCATTCGCGTTCGCTGCCCTGGCGCGGCTAACGCTGGCGATGATCCCCCTAGGCATCTTGATTCTGGTCGAGCACGAGCGGCAGGCGTACGCGGTCGCAGGGATGGTCAGTGGGGCGTACGCAATAGGTGCGGCTGTGGGAACGCCAGTGTGGGGCAGGCTTATGGACCGCTATGGCCAGGTGCCAGTGCTGCTGCCCACATCCGCAACCAGCGCGGCGCTGCTGATCGGGCTAGCCTTGGCCACCACGTCCGGAGCCCCCGAGTATGCACTCATCGCGATTGCGGCGACTGTAGGGCTCAGCTACCCGGCGATCAGCCCGGCACTGAGATCCAGCTTCCGGATCGTCCTCCCTGATCCGCGGGCGCGAAGGGTGGCCTTTGCCCTTGATGCGACCTCCGTGGAGCTGGCCTTCGTCTGCGGTCCGCTGTTGCTGTCGGCGATGCTGCTTCCGGGACTTCCGCTCCTGCCATTGATGGTCACCGCCGGCCTGCTCGCGGGCGGAGGGCTCGCCTACTGCGCAACGGGAGTTGCCCGTCGGGCCAGTTCGGCAGTTCAGCGGGCAGCCTCCGGGCACAATCCGGAGACAACAGCTGCGGGCACGCGGACAGCTCTGGCGTCAACCGGAGTAGTGGCAGTTTTGACTGTGATGTTGATGCTAAGTGTCGGTTTCGGGCAGCTGGATACATCGATGGCGGCGACGGCGGACTTAGCGCTCGGCGGCAGCGAACGGGTGGGAATCTTGTTCGGCGCCATCGCTGGCGGCAGCACCCTCGGCGGGCTTGCCTTCGGGGCCTGGTCCTGGCGCCACGACGAGAGCCGCGCGGTACCCATACTCCTCTGCGTGTTCGGGCTGTTTCTCATGCTGCTCGCTGGGCTGCTGAGCGCGGGTGCGGTGAGTCTGCTCATCCTGCTACCGGTGCTGTTTCTCACCGGGTTGACCATCGCCCCGACATTGATCATGCAGCAGGGAGTACTGGATCACCTGGCGCCGCCGCATCGGCTGAACGAGGCTCAGGCCTTCCTCTCCGCCTCGAACACCGTTGGCGCGGCGGTGGGCACGGCGATCGCCGGCATCGTGATAGATGGCGCCGGCCTGCCCTGGTCCTTCGGTGGCGCCGCCCTGGGTGTGCTATGCGCGGCCGGGGTCGCCTTGCTGAATCGTCGCACTAGCCGGTCCCGCACCGTTCTTGATCAACCTGCTCGAGCCTGACACGCGGTATCCGGGTCTAGAGTGCTCCGATGACGCGTTATGTGATCGACGCAGCCACGCTCGTGCACGTCGTCGCCAACGATGTCCACGTCAGTCCGAGGCATCAGATCGTCGCCCCCAACACCCATTCGTTCTCAAGCGCTTTGCCTGCTCCTTGACGCCGTACGTCGTGGTGTTCGGAGAGGATCTGGCGCTCCGGCACCATGAGCGCCTCACCGAGCTCAAGATGCGGCTCCTTGGTGACCGCGTGTCTCGTCGTACTGCGTGGAAACTTGCGCGGGAAACGGTTGGGAGACAACGTACGACGCCGAGTACCTGGCGATCACCAAGCTTCAGGCCGACGCCCTCGTCAGCGTGAACCCTGCAGTGACGAAAATGGCCAAAGGCCTCGTGCCCGTTGCGCCGCTCGAAGCGCTAACGTCGTCGGGACTGAGCTGACTACCAGGCGTAATCTTCGGGTGCTGTCTTGTGACCGGGGAAGATCTCATCCAGGCGGCGCAGATGCTCCGGCGACAGATCGAGCTTGACGGCGGGCAGCGCGCTTTCCAACTGTTCACCAGTTCGCGGACCGATGATCGGTGCGGTGACCCCCGGTCGGGTAAGCAGCCAGGCGAGGGCCAACGTGCCGGGTTCCGCACCGATGTCGTCTGCGAGATCCTCGTAGGCTTGGAGCTGGTCTCGATGCTCAGCTAGGCTCTGCGCCGCGCGGCCCTCGAGCCGCCGGACGCCGGTCTTCTCATTCTTGATCACCCCACCTAGCAGGCCACCCTGAAGCGGTGACCACGGGATGATCCCGATGCCGTAATGCTCCGCGGCAGGGACGACCTCGAGCTCGATGTCGCGAACGAGCAGGTTGTAAAGCGATTGCTCGCTGACTAGGCCCATCAGGTTTCGCTTAGCGGCGGCGGCCTGGGCGTCGGCGATGTGCCAGCCGGCGAAATTGCTACTGCCGGCGTAGAGGATCTTGCCCGCTTGTACCGCCATCTCGATCGCCTGCCAGATCTCCTCCCACGGGGTATTCCGATCGATGTGGTGGAACTGATAGAGATCGATGTAGTCGGTCTGCAGCCGGCGCAAGCTGGAATCGAGCGCCCGGCGGATATTGAGCGCCGACAACTTGCCTTCGTTGGGCCAGCTTCCCATCTCGCCATAGACCTTGGTGGCAATGACGGTTCGTTCCCGCCGCCCACCACCGCTGGCGAACCAGTTGCCAACGATGGATTCCGTCTCGCCCGGTTCGCTGCCGTAGCGGTTGGCAGTGTCGAAGAAGTTGATTCCCGCCTCGTGGGCGGCGTCCATGATGGCGTGCGAGTCTTCCTCCGAGGTTCTTGGCCCGAAGTTCATCGTGCCGAGGCAAAGTCGGGAGACTTGGAGGCCGGTACGGCCGAGGTAGGTGAATTCCATTTAGGAAGCCTCTCACCTTCGCGCAGCGGGGGTCATTGAGGGATCGCGGCCAGCGGCGACGCTTGAAGCTCACATTGCGACGGTTGAGGTCAATCTTCGCCGGTCTGCGGCCAAGGGTTCTTCCTGCAGCCGCCCAATCCCTTGGTCTGCTGCATCATCACGGGCGCCAGCCTTCCCGGGCCAGGACAGTCCAGGTGGTGCTTACCTAGCGAGTGTCCGAATTCGTGATTGATCAGATATCGCCGATAGTTGGTCAGATCAGATCCGTACGAGTCCGCGCCGAGCTGCCAGCGCTTGGCGTTCAGCACAACACGATTGCCGTTCTGACACGACACCTCACCACGCGTCAGGTAGGGCGCGCACAGTCGGTCGGTCGTCCTGGGCGTCACGATGTACGCATGCAATCTGGCGTGGTGCCCTACCGGTGTCAGATCGAACCGCCAGTGGCGGGTACTTCGCCAGCTACGCGGGTCATCGAGCACCTGCTGGATGAGGGTCGCGGCCTCATCCGCATCTATGGACAGCCCGTCTTCAACTCGTACGTCGTAACGGATGACGGCGCCGTCTGAGGACTTTGATCTCAGAGATTTCTTGGCGCCCCGGTATGTTCCGGGCCCACTTTCCGGAACCTCCACCGGGCTGATCTCCCTGGATTCGTGCGTGTCCTGCACCTTGGCCACAGAGGGACTCGGTTGTGCTGCTGAGCCGCTGGTGGTGTCGTTCATGATCAATCCGATGGCAACGGTGAGCACTATCGCTGATGCGCCGACAAGGGTGCGCCGAAACCAGTAGGTCTGCACAGAGTCCGGCCCGACTGGGTGAAGCAGGCCACTCACGGCCCGAGATTAAGGAGCTTGATGAAGCCCGGGCTGGAGGCACGCCGTCAGGGGTCACACTTCGGGCCCTAATGCCTTAGTTTCGGTGCTCCTAGGCATTATCGAGAACTGGCACCGAATTTGCGCGGCGTCGAAATTCGGTCGGCCTCAGCCGAGACGCTCGATCTGGCGGACAGTGCGCCGCAGATCCCGCCCGAAATACTGCCGGCCGATTAGGCGAAGCAGAGGTTCAAAGACTTTCCCCCTAACGGTCGTCGGCACACGGTTGATGACAAGATCAATCCGCGTGCGCGGAGTGTCGTTGGCCTCGAGCGGTGTCAGTCGATACTCCCAATAACTCCCCTCTCCAAACACATTACTGTCGATCACGGTTAGCCGAATCAGGCTAGGCATCGACCAGTCATAGCGGTACCGCTGCCATACCCCGCCGGTGTTGGTGCCCTCGGTCACGTCGGCCCAGGTATCGCCCAACTCATGAATGATCAGCTGACCGCCGCTGCTTTTGGCCCACACCCGCTCCCGGTCAGGCCCGAAGTCGGTCAACGCTCGGACAAATGCTTCCGGCGGAAAGCGGCCATCCGCCGCAAGCCGCAATTGGCTCATGCCCCTCCAATCTGTCAACTGCGGTACCTACATGACTAATGAACCACGTGTGGGGCATCGCGAAGCGGTGTCTAGCGCTTGCCGAACGCCCAGGCGATGAGCGAAGCCACTCGGCAGACGAAGGCGAGCACCACCGACGTGAATC
>JBKPML010000172.1:0-5401 GCA_046732135.1 Actinomycetota bacterium | reverse complement strand
CCGTCCAAAGCTGATGGGGCAGCGCGAGACCGACGCCGAGGTAGCCGTACAGGTGAAGCAAATGCCATGACTCATAACGCAGCCGGCGCCGTGCGGCCTGAAGACTGGTGATCACGACCATGATCAGACAGGCGGTGCCCGCGATGGCGAGCAGGATGCCGCCGTAATTTGTGATCAGTTCCCATATGGTTGCTGGGATGCCGGACCAGCGGCCGGAGGCGTAGCCGGCGATGATCGTCACGACGTGGACGATCATCAGCCCGAAGGATGACAAGCCAACAACGCGGTGAATGCGGACGAGCTGATCGCGTCCGAAGGCGTGTTCCAGCGGAGGCAGCCTGGACATCAGCAGCACCTGGACCAGAAGCAACTGGGCCGACCACAAGCCGGTCAGTCGTCCAACCGAGGTCAGCCCCGTCGCCCAGTGGCCCAGATCCGAGATGCCACCGTCCGCATTCCACCAGTAGGTGATCAACACCAGGCCGAGCCATAGAGCGGGCATTGCCCCCAGCCGGACAGCACGGTCGAGGTGAACGTCGCCATTGAACCGAGCAGCCGATGGCGCCAACGGTGAGGCCGGCGGTGCAGTGATCACGGCCGTCACGCTTGGATGCTCAGATACTGGCCTGGGCGTTCGCGGTGGTCTGCCTGTCAGCTGGCTTTGAAAACGGGCGAATTACCCGGTCCGCTCCGCGACTTGGTCCGCTTCGCCGGCCAAGATCAAGTACAGCGAGCGACGAGCCGTCGCTAGCACCTCTGCGGCAGCCTCTGCCTCGTCGGCATTGCCGCCGCCAGCGATCTGTCGTACCGCTATCTGCAGCCCATGTAACGGATCGCGCAGGTCAGGGCCTGGGGCTGCGGCAATGGCAGTAAACGGGTCGCCCAGTCTGGCGCGGCGCTCGTCCAGGTACGATCGGCCCTCCGACGTTAAGGTCACCAATCGGCGGCCGTCTTCGTCCTGCGTCGTGACCAAACCCTCGTCCTGAAGTTGTCCGATCGTTGGATAGACCGCGCCAGGGCTCGGCCGCCACGCTCCACCGGTGCGGTCACTCATCGTATTGATGATCTGGTAACCGTGCATCGGCTTCTCTGCCAGCAAAAGCAGTATGGCTGTTCGAACGTCCCCCCGCTGGGCCCGCCCACGGCCACGCGGTCCGCCATGCCCACCGCGGGCGTGACGACTGTGTGCCGGGCCACGCTCGCCCAGGACGTCAGCCTTGGCACGGGGCTCATCACCCCGGCGGCCTCGGCGACGGTCCGCAAACTCATCGAATCCTTGTCGATCCTTGTGTCGCATTGAAGTTCCTCCTTCTAGATAAGACGACAGTGTTACGATATATCACGATAGCATCGCCGTGCAAGCCGGCTGCACCGAACGCCAGATTTCTGAATGGCAGCGGCCTCCCGCAGAGAAGTACGCCTACCGCGTGAGTTCTCCCTGGAGAGATAGTGGCCTTGTGGGGATCACGAAGAAGGTTGCACGGCTCGACCGGGTCGTCAGTGATCAGATCTCATCGGCGGTCGCCGGCTGGCTGCTTGGTCTCGGGATCGTGGAGCGCAGAGGCCGACCAAGCTTGCCACGCGAACCTCGGCATAACGTTGAGAAGAGGCCGCGACCGTGACCGACGTGCCCAGTATCGACGACCCCTTTACCGTGTCGACCCGGCATTGGCATCTGATCGGTGACGGTCGGATCCAATGCGACGTATGTCCGCGGGCCTGCCGACTCCATGAGGGTCAGCGCGGGTTGTGCTTCGTCCGAGCTCGCGTCGATGACCAGATCGTGCTGACCTCGTACGGGCGATCGAGCGGGTTCTGCGTCGACCCGGTGGAGAAGAAGCCGCTCAACCACTTCCTTCCAGGTTCGCCTGTCTTATCGTTCGGCACAGCCGGTTGCAACTTGGCCTGCAAGTTCTGCCAGAACTGGGACATCTCAAAATCTCGGGAGATCGACACCCTTGCCGACCGGGCATCACCGGACACGATCGCGCGGACGGCGGAGTCGCTGGGCTGCCGGAGCGTCGCGTTCACCTACAACGACCCGGTGATCTTCTGGGAATACGCCGCTGACGTCGCCGATGCGTGCCACGAGCGAGGGATCAAAGCCATCGCCGTCACGGCGGGGTTCATGTGCCCCGAGCCGCGCTCGGAGTTCTATGCGCACATGGATGCCGCGAATGTCGACCTGAAGGCGTTCACCGACGAGTTCTACCACCGGACATGCGCCGCCCGACTAGAACCGGTGCTCGACACCTTGCGTTTCCTGCGGCACGAGACCGACGTCTGGTTTGAGATCACAACGCTGCTGATTCCAGGTCACAACGACTCCGACGCCGAGATAGACGCCGAGACCAGGTGGATCGCCGGCGCACTCGGCCTGGATGTGCCACTGCACTTCACCGCATTCCACCCCGACTACAAGATGCTCGACGTGCCGCGTACGCCGGCATCGACCCTCGGCCGTGCCCGCAAGATCGCAATCACCAACGGCCTTCGGTTTGTCTACACCGGCAACGTTCATGACGCCGAGGGTGGAACGACATACTGCCCTGGCTGCGGCAGCGCCGTGATCATTCGGGATTGGTACGACATCCGGCGCTATCAGATCGACGAGCAAGGCAACTGCCGTTCGTGCGGCATGGTTCTGCCGGGCGTCTTCGACGGCCCGATGGAGCATTGGGGACATCGCCGGCTGCCGATCTTCGTTGCCAGCCGCTAGCCGGGACCTGCTATCCGCCTTTCGAGTTGGGAACGCCTGCCGGTCGGCCGATCTGCACATCGATTCCAGGCGACCACAGCACACCTACCGGTGCGTCGTTCGGGCTTGGTACGTCAACCGCGGTGAGCAACTGCCTGTCGGCGTGGCGCAACCGGGCTCGGTGCAGCAGGAAGGGAGGGTGAGCGATCGGAATCCAGGTCGTGCCCATAACCGTACGGTTGTGCAGCCCCCAGCGGGAGGTGAGAAAGACCTCAAGATCTGAGGGATGGCTCATTGGCGCTTCGACCTCGACCTCCACTCGAGCGCGGAGGCGAGAACGGAGGCGTCGACGGAGCGTGAAGCCCCCTACCGCAGGCTCCGGCCGGATTAGTTCGATGTCAGACCAGACATAAGGCAGCCGGAACAACGCATGCGCGGCCAGCACGATGCCGAGACGGCTGACGTCCATTGACAAGAAGACAACGCCTTGCCGTCCTTGACGATCGATGGAGTACAGCCGGACGTTGAGCTCGTGCATCGATCCGAGCTCGAGCAACCCGGCAAGCCGCGACGAAGGAATGCTGAGACCGACGATCCCGACATACGTCCGTCCGCCGAGAGTGTCCGGACGAGTTCCGTTGGGGAAGAGCCCGCGCACGGACGCTGGTTCAACCGGCCAGTGAATGAAGACCAGGTCGCGCCACGTCTGGTACAGCCAAACAGGCCCTGGCAGCGGCAGCGGGCTCCGCGGTGGGAGCGCCTCGCCTGTGCCAGAAGTGCTCACAACCAGCTCTTACATGAGGGCGGATATCGGCTATTCGGCGGAAGTTGAACGCGCCCCACTCCGCCGATCGGTGAGCCGATGGCGGCCGCTGGTCAGCTCCTCGAGACCACCGGAGGGAAGCCGGACCGTCGCCGTGGTCTCATCGGGGATCTCGACGTCGAGCGTCATAACACCGTTCTCGTCCAGCGACCACGAGACCGCGACCTTGCCATGTCGGGTATCGAGGGATGAGCGAGCCCAGGTAAGCTCCCCGCCCGGTCGGGGAGCGACAAGGACCTTGGAATAGCCCGGCTCGAGCGGGGTGATCCCGCCGATCACTCGATGCATCCAGTCCGCTACCGCGCCGAGCGCGTAGTGGTTGAAGCTGGTCATCTCCCCGGGGTTGATCGTGCCGTCGGGAAGCATGGAGTCCCAGCGCTCCCAGATTGTGGTCGCGCCCATGGTGACGGCATAAAGCCAGGAAGGGACCTCTCGCTGCAACAACAGCTGGTAGGCATCGTCGAGGTGTCCGGTAATGGTCAGCGCATCGGTGACATACGGCGTCCCGGCGAAGCCAGTCTGGATGTGGTAGCCGCCATCGGCAACTAGCTCGGCCAAGCGCTTCCCGGCCGCCTCAGTTTGTTGATCATCCAGCAGACCGAAGACGATTGCCAGGGCATAGACCGTCTGGGCATCGCTCAGGATCGTTCCATCCGGTTCGACGTAGTGCTCGACGAACGCGGCCCGGGTACGGTCGGCGAGATCTGCAAAATAAGCGGCATCATCGTCGCGGCCCAGAATTTCGGCTGCCTCAGCCACCATCCGAGCGCTGCGGTAAAGGCAGGCGGTCGCGACCACGCCTTTATCAGCTTTAGCGTCGGCAGGCTTGTCTGGGGGTGCCGTCGGGTCCAACCAGTCGCCAAACTGGAAGCCTTCGTCCCATATCCCCATGGGCGAAACCAGTAATTCCGCCGCGCGCCGCACATGGGCTGCCATCGACTCGAACTGGTCGGTCAGCACCTGGAGATTGCCGTACGCCTGCCACAGCGCCCAGGGCACCCAGACCGCCGCGTCGCTCCAAATGGCTGCAGTTTCGTGCGGCGGAAAATGCTTCGGGCGCTCCATGTACTTCAACGGGTCTGGTATCACGTAGGGCACCCGACCATCGGCTGCCTGCTGCTCAACCGACAGATCCTGCAACCAGTCCCGCAGAAAGTCCTCAACGTCGAACAGGTACGCCGCCGTCGCCGCAAAGACCGCGAGGTCACCAGTCCAACCCAGCCGCTCATCGCGTTGGGGGCAGTCGGTCGGCACGTCGAGAAAGTTTCCCCGCGTGCCCCAGACCACATTGCGGTGAAGTTGGTTCAGCAGCTCGTTAGAGCATTCGAATTCACCGATCCGCTCCAGGTCGGAACTGACCACGACCGCGGTTAGCGCATCGGCAGATAGATCGCCTGGCCAACCCTCCACTTCGGCGTATCGGAAGCCGTGAAACGTGAATGTCGGCTCGAAAACATCCTCGCCACCACTCAGAATGAAGCGATCTGTCGCCTTCGCCGTCCGTAGCGGCCGAACGCCGAGCTCATCGTGCTCCAGCACCTCGGCGTGACGCAGGGTGATCATTGTGCCCGCAGGACCCTGAACCCGGACCCGCAGCCACCCGACGAGGTTCTGTCCGAAGTCGATCAGGGTCTTGCCAGACGGTGAAGTCCAGATCTCCTGCGGCTTAAGTTCGTCCTGCCGGCGCACCGGGGGGCTGATGTACGGAGTGAGCTTTCCTTGATCAAAGTCGAGCTCATGTACGCCGGTCCAGCCCTCTCCGTCAAAACTCGGACGCAGCCAAGCATCCGACGTTCGGCGAGCATCAATGGTCTGGCCGTCATAAAGATCATTGGCCAGAACAACCGAAGGGCCCGCGGTCCACTCCTGATCGGTGGCGA
>JBKPML010000171.1:0-23829 GCA_046732135.1 Actinomycetota bacterium | reverse complement strand
GTGCCAGCAGCGCCGACTGTTCACCGATCCGCCACTTCGCCGATTTGACGAACTGGAACACTCCGATCGACCACCCCTGGTTCCAACCGCGCAGTGCCAGCCCAAAGGCGGCGGTCGACTTACCCTTGCCGTCGCCGGTGTGGATCACGAGCAGTGGTTGGTTCCGCCGCTGCCGGGTTGTCAAGCCGTCGGTCGGCAGCTGGCTCGGCTTTCCTTCCGGCATCAGGCGGCCCGTCTTCGCTGGATTGTGCGGACGAGCTGTTCGGCTGCCAGGTCCTCAAGCGCCACGTACTCCGCACCGAGGTGATTGCTCAATCGCGATGCGAGCCCTAGGGCGAAGCGGCCGGTTTCGCAGTCAACGACCAAGGAGGGGGTCCCGGTCCGGCGGATCTCGTCGGCCGCCCTCCGCGAGTTGATCAATGCGTGGGCTCCCGCGGTCGCTCGGCCGTCGGTGACGAGGACCAGCAACGGGCGGCGTCTCGGATCGCGGATCCGTTCCCGCCGGAGAGTCTCGCTGGCACAGATCAGGCCCTCGGCAAGAGGCGTACGACCTCCGCACGGCAGGTCTGCCAGCCGCCTGACCGCAACGTCGATCGATGAGGTCGGCGGCAGGGCGAGAGTGGCTGACGAGCCGCGGAAGGTGATCAGGCCGACCTTGTCGCGCCGTTGGTAGGCGTCAAGGAGCAGAGACAGCGCGGCCGCCTTCACGGCTTCCATCCGGCGTCGGGCAGCCATGGACCCTGAGGCATCAACGACGAGCAATACGAGGTTGGATTCGCGGCCCTCGGTGACGGCCGCCCGGAGATCATGCTTGTCGAGAACCAGCGGCTCATCCGGCCGACGGCCTCGCCCCGGCTGGTGTCGAGCGGCCGCCCGGATTGTTGCGGTCAAATGCAGCGCGCCGCCCTGGCTCCGCTGCGGCGTCGCACCGACTCTCCGACCAGCTGTGGTGAGTCCGCGGCTCCGCCGGCCGGCCTCACCGTTGCCAACGCCCGCTGCAGTGAATAGCCGGGTCCGATACAGCCTGCCCGGATCGAAAACGCGCCCCGTGCTTGCTTCCTCGCCGACGGTGGCTGTCGAAGGGCGGGCTTCAACGGACTCTGCGGGCATCTGGTCGAGGGGCTCAGCCCGAGTTTGGTCGACAGACCCAGACTGTGTCTCGCCGCCATGACGATCGACGCGTTGCCCGTTTCCGGCCGCGTCTGGTGAGCCGCCGTTCGGGTCTGGCTCAGGCTCATCCGCACCAAGAAGTTGATCAAGGAGATCCTCGTCCAGCCCGGGCGCATCGAACGGCTGGCGTCGCCTGCGGTGGGGAAGCGCCAATCGAGCTGCGGCGCGGATGTCCTGTCGGGTCACTGCCCGCCGTCCGTACCAGGCGGCGTTCGCTGCAGCGGCTCGAGCCGTCACGATGTCGGCGCGCAGACCGTCGACCTCGAATGCGGCACAGACCTCGGCGATCTTGGTTAGCTGCCGGTCCGCAATGCGTATCGAGCTGACAAGCGAGCGGGCTGAGAGGATTCGGCGGCGCAGCTCGTCCTCGAGCGGCGCGTAGGCCTGCACGAAAGTGGCTGAGTCCCGGTCGAAGTCCATCCGGCGACGGATCACCTCGGCCCGCAGTCCAGGGTCGCGTGGAGCAGCTACCTCGACGGTCAACCCGAAGCGATCGAGCAGTTGCGGGCGAAGCTCCCCCTCCTCCGGATTCATCGTGCCGATCAGCACGATGCGTGAGGCATGCGCGACCGAGACGCCGTCCCGCTCGACTGTGGAGCGTCCCATTGCGGCAGCGTCGAGCAGCAGGTCGACCAGATGATCATGAAGCAGGTTCACTTCGTCCACATAGAGCAGTCCGCGGTGGGCCGCAGCCAGCAATCCGGGCTGGAAGGTGACGTGGCCGGCGCCCAATGCCTGCTGCAGGTCGATCGAGCCGATGACCCGGTCCTCGCTCGCACCAACCGGAAGCTCGACCAGCCGGGCCGGTCTTTTTGTGTACGGTCCGCCGTGCGGATGCGGGCCGTCCGGGCACTCCGGATCGGGATCGAGAGGATCGCAACTGAACCGGCATCCGTCGATTACCGGTATCGGCGGCAGGAGCTGCGCGAGCGCCCGGACCGTGGTTGTCTTTGCGGTGCCCTTCTCGCCTCGAACGAGAACGCCGCCCACCTCCGGGGAGATCGTGGTCAAGATCAGGGCGAGCGCCATGTCGTCGGAGCCGACGACGGCCGAGAACGGATAAGCCCTGGAGTTCGTACCGGTCACGCCGGACCCTTCCTGCGGGTATCCACGCCCGCTGCTGGCGAGAGCTGCAGCCGCCGATCCCACGGCAGCCGGGTACGGTAGACGTCCTGACTTCCCCGAATCGAGGTCACAGTGGCGGGACCGCTCCGGACTTGCACCGGATTCCTCCGCCGCACCGACCAGAATGATGTCACAAAATTCTCGAGCATCGCTCGCGATCTGCCGACGCTCGCGAGCTTTGGCTGCGATCTGCCGACGCGCGCGATGCGCATTATGGTCATCGTGTGATCGAGGTCGTCGGGGTTGGCGCAGCCGGCTGGGAGTCTCTCGGCCTGCCAGCACAGCGCCTGGTTTGCGACGCGGAGGTGGTGGTCGGCGGATCACGCCACCTCGCGCTTCTGCCAGAAGTGGCCGGTCAGAGCCGGGAGCGCCTCCTCGCTGACCTGCGTGGATCATTGCCGTCGCTGCTTGAGGGCCACGAGCGTCGCAGCATTGTTGTCCTTGGCAGCGGCGACCCGCTGATCTACGGGATCGGTTCGACACTGATCGAGATGTTCGGCGTGGATTCGGTGCGGATCCATCCGGCAATCTCCTCCGTCGCGCTGGCTGCGGCGCGGATGGGCTGGGCCGCTGGTAGCTATGAGATTGTCCGCATCCGCTCGCGGGAGCTGGACGAGGTTCGCCGCTACCTCGGTCCCGGCCGTCGCCTCCTGATCTTGTCGCGCGACGGCTCGACGCCTGAACTGGTTCGACAATATTTGGCCGAGGCTGGCTTCGAGCCGAGCAAGATCACAGTGCTGGCCGACCTTGGATCGTCGGCGGAGCTTCGGTGGGATGGCACCTGGCCGACAGAGGTTCCGGATCTCAACATTGTCTGTGTGACCTGTCGGCCTGATCGGCTGTCGGGTGCCTGGTCGGCAGCTGCTGGTCTCCCCGACGACTTATTTGATCATGACGGACAGCTAACCAAGCGAGACGTACGGGCATCCGCTCTGGCGCATCTGCTGCCGGTGCCGGGCCAGCTGCTGTGGGACGTCGGCGCGGGCGCCGGCTCGATCAGTATCGAATGGATGCGAACCCACCTCAGCTGCCTTGCCATCGCGATCGAGCGGGATCTTGCCCGGGCGAAGCGGATCCGGCTCAACGCGGCCAGGCTCGGTGTGCCGAATCTGGAGGTCGTCGAAGGTGAGGCGCCGGCGGCCCTGCAGGAACTGCCGGCTCCCCATGCGGTCTTCATCGGCGGCGGGGCATCCGAGGCCGTTGTTGAGCATTGCTGGGCGGCACTGAACGAGGGCGGACGGCTCGTCTGCCATGCGGTGACGCAACAGACGGAGTCGGTTCTGATGACCTATTGGCACAGGCTCGGCGGTCAGCTCACCCGCATCTCCATCGAATCGATGCGGCCGATCGGCAGCCACGACGGATGGCAGCCAGCCCGGCCGGTCGTTCAATGGTCGGCGCAGAAGCCGCTTGCCGGCGCGTGACGATCCACTTCATCGGCGCAGGTCCCGGCGCCGCCGAGCTGCTCACCCTCCGGGCCGTCCGGCTGATCCAGAGTTCGCCGGTCTGCGTCTATGCGGGCACCTACATCGGTGCGGACGTCCTGGCCTACTGTCCACCCGGCGCGGCCTTGATCGACAGCTCGCGACTCGATCTTGATCAGATCACTTCCCACCTGTTGAATGCGCACTCTTCCGGGTTCGACGTCGCCCGGCTGTGCTCAGGCGACCCCTCGATCTACTCCGCCCTTGCCGAGCAGACGCGGCGCCTCGACGCCGCCGGTGCGCGGTGGGATGTCACGCCGGGCGTGCCGGCCTATGCCGCCGCAGCGGCGATTCTCGGGCGCGAGCTTACCGTGCCGGAGCTGGCCCAGACGGTGATCTTGACTCGTGCCCATGCTGAGTCGACGTCGATGCCCGAGACCGAGTCCCTCGCGTACCTGGCGAAGAGCCGCGCGACGCTCGTACTGCATCTCGCCATCCGCCATATCCGGCCACTGTCTTCCGAGCTCCTTGCCGAGTACGGATCCGACTGTCCGGTGGCGGTCGTTGCCAATGCCTCGCAACCCGACCAGGTCGTTCTGCGGGGCAGCCTTGCTGACATCGCGGATCAAGTCGAAGCAGCCGGCCTGCGCCAAGCCGCTGTGATCATGGTCGGGCGCGCGCTTGCGGCGGAGGATTTCGTTGAATCACACCTGTACGGCACGAGGGACCGGCAACGGTAACTCAGGAAATCCTGCGTTCGGGAAACCCGAATGAGCACAGTGGCGGCGTTTGGGCGGCGCTAAGGACGATGAGCGTTGGATTCCTTGGTTTGAGGGCTGCGTCGGGTCCAGACCCGGCCACCCGAGCTGAGCTGGGTCTGGCTCGAGCCGACAATGATCAAGCAGCTCATGTCGATGGTCTGCGGATCGAAGTCGGCGAGTGTCGTGATGGCAAGCGCCTCATTGGACCGCCCGACATCGCGGCCGACGACCACGGGAGTGGCTGGGTCGCGGCATTCCAGCAAGATGCGTTGGGCATCACCGATCTGCTGCCGCCGGCTTTGGGATGCCGGGTTGTAGATAGCAATCGCAAGGTCGGCCCGCGCGATGGCACGAAGTCGCTGCTCGATCAGCGTCCATGGCTTCATTCGGTCAGAGAGCGACAGCACCGCGTAGTCCGCGCCAAGTGGTGCGCCGGCACGGGCGGCCACCGCTTGTGCAGCGGTGACACCCGGCAGCACGGTGATCTTGACTTCGGCGTACCGGTCCTCGCTCGCCGCCTCGAAGACAGCCGACGCCATCCCGAAGACCCCGGCGTCACCACCTGACACCACGGCAACCCGCTCGCCACGAAGAGCTAGTTCGAGAGCGAACCGGGCACGGTCCAGCTCTGCCGTGTTGCCGCTGGCATGGCGCTGCAGTCCGGTGCGCCACGGCACCCGCTCAAGGTACGGGGCGTAGCCGACGACATGATCAACTCGGCCAAGGGCAGCAGCGGCCTCCGGGGTAAGCCATTCGGCGGGCCCGGGCCCAAGCCCGAGGACCAGCAGTTCCATCCCTTCGACAAGCTCGGGGCACGAGGCAACTGGCTCAGGACGTGGCTCGGTCGCAACGGATTGGTTGTGACGGCCGGCCCTGTCATCTCGTCGATCTGTCCCTGGAACGACGATCATCGAGAAGTACGGGACCGAATTCGGGTCGACTTCGGCCACCGGCCAGGTGTGCTCCCCGCCGGTCGTCGCGCGCTCGACGTAACGTGCTGATTCCAGCCGGCCCGCCTGCCGCAGCGCCTCCCGAACACCGGCGAAGGTACGGCCGAGTTTTATGATCACGGCCGCATCCGTGTCGGCCAACCGGCGAGCCAGGTCGGGCACGGGCAGGGTTCCCGGCAGCACGGTGAGCACATCCTCATGCCGAGCCAGGGGCGTTCCCGCCGCCGCGGCGGACGCGGTCATGGAGGTCACCCCGGGGACCACCTCGCAGAGGAATCGGTCCGCCAGCCGATCATGCAGGTACATGTAGGAGCTGTAGAACAGAGGGTCGCCTTCGGCCAGCACCACCACTGTGCGGCCCTCGTCCAGATGCTTGCCCAGTCGCTCAGCCGACTCGTCGTAGAACTCCGAGATTGCCCCGTAGTAGCCCATCGGATGGCTCGACTCGCCTGTGGTCACCGGATAGATCAGGAGCTCCTCGATCGTGTGCTCTCCGACTAGGTCAGCGACGATCGATCGCGCGATCGAGCGGGCGTGAGTTCCGGAGTGGTAGGCGATGACATCGGCCTGCTTGATCAATTTGGCGGCTTTGATGGTCATCAACTCCGGATCACCGGGCCCAACACCGACCCCGTACAGGCGACCCGTCATGAGATGGTCCCCTCGCGGGCAAGCGCGTTGATCGCTGCCGCAGCCATCGCCGATCCGCCGCGCCGACCACGAACGATCGCATACGCAATGCCCCAGGGATTTCCGGCTAGCGCTTCCTTGGACTCCGCTGATCCGACGAAGCCGACGGGCATTCCCACAATTGCAGCTGGGCGAGGTCCGCCGTCGTGGATCAACTCCAGCAGATGGAAGAGCGCCGTCGGCGCGTTGCCGATGGCGACGAGGGCGCCGGCAAGTTCCGGCTCCCATAGCGACACCGCCGCCGCGGCACGAGTGGTCCCCCAGTTTCGGGCAAGATCCGGCACGCGTGGGTCCCGCAGCAGGCAGCGAACCTGGTTCGACTCCGGCAGCCGAGAGTGGATGATGCCAGCCGCCAGCATCTCCGAGTCGGTCAAGATCGGTGCGCCGGCCCGCAACGCGGCGTCGGACTGCCGCACGAACTGATCAGAAAACTCCAGCAGTTGCGGCAAGGTCACGTCCCCGCAAGCGTGAATCATTCGAACCGCAACAGGCTGGGCATCCACCGGCAACAGGCTGAGATCTGCCTCCGCACGGATTGTCGCGAATGACCGCTGATAGATCTCATCGCCATCAGCGCAATAGTGATAGCGGCGGGTCGGCTGGCCGATCACGGGCGACCCACTAATTCCTCATGGTCACCGGCCGGCGCTCCGCAACGACGTTCGCAGCCGCTCACGTGCACGGGCCGCGCGAGGCGGGTCGGCCGGCCGGCCAGCTCGAGTGCCACCTCGCGGGTGTTGATCGAGGACTTTGCGCAGCCCGGCGCGCCGACGCAGGCGGTGATCATGCCCCAGGGGTTGTTCGGTTCAGTGATCAGACCAGCAGCGCTCAGTGCGCCGAGCCGGTCGGCCGCACCAGGAATGATCAGACTTCGCCAGGGCGTGAGAACGACAGGTCCGCCAACCGCTACGGAATGAACAGCGGCGGCCTGAGCCGCAGTGAGAAAGCTCAATGGCACACCGACGCATGCCGCATCGGCAACGGCACCTGGCCGAGGGGCAGCGTTTGTGGGCTCGTCGGCCATGGCCTGCGTACTAGCCTCAGGCCGAACCTCAATCAATTCCCAGACCCGCCAGGCCGACGCTCCCTGGCTACGGGCGCGCGCGAAGTCGACTGCGATTCGGACCATTTCAGCAGGTGCGCAAGCCCGGCGGACTACGCGCCCGTTGGTCATGTCGGAGCGGCCCGATGCTCCGCCCAAAGTAACCAGGCCGTACCGATCGTCAAGTGCCAGATAGCCGACATCGAACGCCAATGACCACACATCGCGGCGACCGTCGTCCACCGCGAACAGAAACCGACCCGGAAGTTCGGTGAGCTCTGGCTGCGCACAAACGGCCTGGTCCAATTCGGTGATCAGTGGCCGCACGTCCGGTCGATCTGGCGTAATGCCGGTCAGCGGCGAGGCGACGATGTTCCGGACGAGCTCGTGGCTTGCCGATGGCAGCAGTCCAAGCTTCGAAATGTGATTCCGAAGGCTTGGCAGGCTGGCTTCGGCAATTCCGCGGAGCTGAAGGTTGCCTCGGGAGGTCAATTGCAGGGTTCCGGCCAACTCGGAGAGTGTCAGCAAGGTGCTAGATGTCGTTTGGCCGCCGGGCACCCGAATCCGAATGACCAGACCGTCCTCTGCCTGATGCGGGCGCAGCAACCCCGGACAGCGGTCCGCTGCCGGCCGGACATGGGCGGTCACCGGGACATGGTAATGAGAGTTTCCTGACAAAGAGCACCGCTAGGCTTCCCAGGTCTTTTGCGAAGGGGGCCGAGGTTGTGACTGACCAGAGGCATCGGATTGCACTGCTATCGACCTCGGATACGGACCTGCTCTCGGCTCGGGCTTCGGAAGCCGACTATCTACTAGCCAACCCGGCGAAGACCTCGATCACCGCGCTGCAATCTGATCTTGCAACCTGTGCCGTGCTCATCCTGCGAGTGCTCGGCTCGCCACAGACGTACGGCGAGGAGATCGCGAAACTTCGGGCTTTGGAAAAGCCACTCGTCGTGCTGGGCGGAGAGCAGCGGCCCGACGCTTCACTGATGCAAAGTTCCAGCGTCCCGATCGGCGTGGCAGCCGAGGCACATGTCTACCTTGCGCAGGGCGGTCGGGAAAACCTGAGGCAGCTGCACGCGTTCCTGTCCGACACGGTGCTGTTGACCGGGATGGGTTTCGATCCTCCCGTCGAGCAGCCCACTTGGGGCGAGCTTCCCCGCCCCCGTTCTGGGGGAGTGGTGCGCCCGAGGGTGGGGATTCTGTTCTATCGGGCGCAGTATGTGGCCGGCAACACCGGCTACGTGGAAGCGCTCGCGGACGCCATCGACGACCTCGGCGGCATTGCCGTGCCTATTTATGCCACGTCGTTGCGGGATGCGCCCGCCCAGCTGATTGAGCATCTCGGCACACTCGATGCCTTGATCACCACGGTGCTCGCCGCCGGCGGCACCAGGCCGGCCACGGCCTCGGCAGGCGGCGACGACGAAGCCTGGGATGTACGAGCCGTCGCCGCCCTCGACATACCCATCCTGCAAGGGCTCTGCCTCACCTGGGACCGCTCGTCGTGGGCCGGATCGGATGAAGGAATGACTCCCCTCGATGTCGCGACTCAGGTCGCCGTACCCGAGTTTGACGGCCGCATCATCACGGTTCCGTTTTCCTTCAAGGAAACCGACGGTGACGGTCTCCCGCACTACGTACCCGATCCTGAGCGCTGCCGGCGAGTTGCCGAGATCGCGATCAATCACGCCCGACTACGCCACGTCCCTCCCGCTTCGCGCAAGATCGCCATTGTGCTCTCGGCCTATCCGACCAAGCACTCCCGTATTGGCAACGCCGTCGGGCTGGACACTCCGGTCTCGGTCATCCGCTTGCTGCGTGCGATGCGCGAGGCCGGATACGACCTGGGCGGGGAAGGGGCGATCCCGGGCACCGGTCCGCTCGACCCCGTTCCAGGCGAAGATCCGGACACCACGGCGGGCAATGCCCTGATCTCCGCCCTCATCACCGCTGGAGGTCAGGATCCGGAGTGGCTCACCGCCGAGCAGCTCTCCGGCCAGCCCGTTCGAATCCCGGCAGCCACCTACCGCCGATGGCTTGACGAGCTTCCGGTCGATCTTGTTGCGGCGATCAACGAGGCATGGGGACCAGCACCCGGCGACCTCTTCGTTGACCGGAGTTCCAATCAGGAAGGAGAGATCGTGGCGGCCACGTTGCGGGCCGGCAATGTCGTGATTTTGGTCCAGCCGCCGCGTGGCTTCGGCGAGAATCCGATCGCGATCTACCACGATCCCGATCTTGCTCCATCGCATCACTATCTGGCGATCTATCGCTGGCTGGAGAAGGAGTTCGGCGCACACGCGGTCATTCATGTCGGCAAGCACGGAAACGTGGAGTGGCTGCCGGGCAAGAACCTCGGCATGTCAGCCTCCTGCGGGACCGATGCAGCCATGGGCTCCATGCCGCTGATCTACCCGTTCCTCGTCAACGATCCGGGGGAAGGCACTCAGGCGAAACGTCGGGCGCACGCAACGATCATCGATCATCTGGTGCCGCCGATGGCGCGTGCTGAGACGTACGGGGACATCGCCCGGCTAGAACAGCTGCTCGACGAGTACGCGCAGGTCAATGCGATGGATCCAGCCAAGGCTCCCGCGCTGCGTGGGGAGATTTGGACCTTGATCGAAGCGGCCCAACTTGACCATGATCTTGGTTTGTCGAACCGGCCCGACGACGAGCGCTTTGACGAATTTGTGCTGCATGTCGACGGTTGGTTGTGCGAAATCAAGGACGCCCAGATCCGCGACGGTCTCCACGTGCTGGGCGAGGCGCCCGAGGGTGCGGAATTGATCAACTTGGTGCTGGCCATCCTGCGATCTCCGCAGGTCTTCGGTGGCCAGGTGAACGGGGTTCCCGGTTTACGCGGCGCTCTGGGACTTCGGGAAGGTCAGGGGTCGTTGCTGGGCGAGGTCGATCGAGTGGAGCACCAAGCTCGTGCGCTGGTTGAGGAGCTCGCGATGGTCGGCTGGCGCGAGGACTCGATAGAGCCCATCGTCGCCAGGATGGTCGGTGAGCCTAACGAGGCAGCGGTTGATGCGCTGCGCTTCGCGTGTCGGGAAGTCGTCCCGCGGCTCGCGGGCACAAGCAATGAGATCGCCGCAGTGCTGCACGCACTGGACGGCGGCTATATACCAGCCGGCCCATCCGGCTCGCCCCTTCGCGGTCTGGTCAATGTGCTGCCAACGGGACGCAACTTCTACTCAGTCGATCCGAAAGCCATCCCGTCCCGGCTGGCCTATGCGACCGGTCAGGCGATGGCCGAGTCGCTGGTCCGCCGACACTTCGACGAAACGGGGAGCTACCCGTCGTCGGTGGGTCTGTCGATCTGGGGCACATCGGCAATGCGGACGTCGGGCGACGACGTGGCCGAGGTGCTGGCGCTGTTGGGGGTGGTTCCGAGCTGGGACGAGGCGTCCCGACGCATTGTCGGACTCGAGCCGATCAGTCTGGCGGAGCTGGGTCGGCCACGGATCGATGTCACGGTCCGGATCTCCGGCTTCTTCCGCGACGCCTTCCCGCATGTGGTTGCCATGTTGGACGACGCGGTTCAGATGATCATCGATCGTCACGAGCCGCTGGAGCTGAACCTTCCGAAGGCCCACGCCGCAGCGGATCTCGCAGCGCACGGTGATCATCGTCGCGCCACGACCCGGATCTTCGGGTCAAAGCCAGGCTCGTACGGTGCCGGGATCCTGCCGCTGATGGAGGCTGGGAACTGGCGCAATGACGCCGATCTTGCGGAGGTTTACACCGCCTGGGGCGGCTATGCCTACGGTCGTGATCTTGACGGCGTGCCGGCGCGCGCGGACATGGAGGCCAACTACCGGCGGATCGGAGTAGCTGCCAAGAACGTGGACACGCGAGAGCACGACATCGCCGACTCGGACGACTACTTCCAGTACCACGGCGGGATGGTGGCAACGGTACGAGCGCTGACTGGCGCGGAGCCGAAGGCATACGTCGGCGACTCGACCGCGCCGGAGGCGGTCCGTACCCGATCGCTCAGCGAGGAGACTGCTCGGGTCTTCCGCGCCCGAGTTGTCAACCCGCGTTGGATTTCAGCCATGCAGCGGCATGGCTACAAAGGGGCGTTCGAGCTGGCCGCGACAGTTGACTACTTGTACGGGTTCGACGCGACCGCTGGAGTTGTCACCGATGGCATGTACGCGCAACTGGCGGAAAGCTATGTGCTCGACCAGCAGAACCAGGAGTTCATGAAACATGCCAATCCGTGGGCGCTCCGCGGGATCATCGAAAAGCTGCACGAGGCTGCCGATCGCGGTCTGTGGGCCGAACCCGACCCAGAGCTGATGGCCGCCATGCAGGATGTCTACCTCGAGGTCGAGGGCGATTTGGAGGACGTGGCCGGTTGAGGCTGGATCCCAACAGGCTGCCCCAGGGAGCACATGCCTTCCTCACCGAACGCCATCTCGCCACTCTGACAACGACCCGGCGAAATGGTGACCTACACGTGGTGCCGGTTGGCTTCAGTTTCGATGCCGCGACGGCGACTGCTCGAGTGATCACCTCCGGCGACAGCGCCAAGGCGCGGAACGCAGATCGGCCCGGCGCAACCGCCGCACTGTGTTCGGTGGACGGTGCCCGCTGGATCACGCTGTTCGGACCGATTCGAGTCGAGAGAAGCGCCGCGGCAGTCGCAGACGCCGAGCGACGCTATGCCGAGCGCTACCGGCCGCCCCGGATCAACCCGAAACGGGTAGTCCTGATCATGGATGTGACCAGGATCAGCGCCTCGGCGCGACTGGCAGGTGTGTCATGGCGTGTCTCCGAGCCGCCCGTTCCGCAATAGGTAGGTGTCCATCACCCAGCCGTCGCGAAGGCGGATCTCCGATCGAACCGTCCGAATCCGATCAAGGACCTTGATCAGGCGCCCAGCTATCAGCGCCTCGGACGGCAAGCCCAGCTGGGCTCCCCAAAAGATGTCCAGATCAGGGTGACGCTCGACTAGGCCCGCGCAGGCGAGGTCTCCGTCGAGCATGACCGCCACATCGCCAAGCCCGGGCCGGTACTCGGCCACTAGCCGCCGGCCGGTCGTGACATGAATTGAGCCGCCGACCTGGTTGAGGGTGATCTTGTGCCGGGCGGCTAGCAGCTGCAGGCTGCTAATCCCTGGAATGACGCGCGGATCGGTGGTCACCCCATAGTCCGCGAGCCTTTCCACAACCCGAATAGTGCTGTCGTAGAAGGCGGGATCTCCCCAAACCAGAAATCCCACGGTGTCATCCGGCCGCAATCGATCAGCGATCACGGTGGCGTATGACTGGGCGCGGGCCGCATGCCAGTCTTGAACGGCGCGGGCATAGTCGGGTGGCGTTCGGTCCCGCTCGGGGTCCGGCACTTCGACGACCGAATAGTGATCAGAAGTTATGAATGTCTCGCAAATCGCAGTTCTAAGGCCGACAAGATCACGCGTGGCTTCGCCCTTGTCAGAAATGAGAAATAGATCCACCTCGTTCAGCGCCGCAATCGCTTCGCCAGTGAGATGATCAGGATTGCCGGTGCCGATGCCGATGATCAGCACGCGAACCCTCACGCGACGCCGCCGATGATCAACTCCAGGTCTACATGCCGCTCAATGGCGTCAGCCATCGTGTTGATCATGGACTCACGGCGGCTCGCAAAAGAGGGCGCGTCCATCACCGGGCGCCATGCCGAAGCGCTCGTCTCGGCAACTTCAGTCAGCCATGCCCGCCGGAAGGCGTCGTTCTCCAGCGTCCCGTGCCACATGGTGCCCCACACTTGGCCGACGCGGCAGCCGTCCAGGAACGCCTCCGCCTCTCCGTGGACCTCCGCGATGCCGTGGTGGATCTCGTAGGCGCGTACGTCGTGACCTAGCCAACTGCCGGTTGGCCTGCCCAGGACCTTGTCGGCGGAAAAGTTGATCTTTGCCGGCAGCAGCCCGATGCCTTCCACCGTGAGGCATCTCGACTCGATCGGATCGTCGATCGTTGTTGCGAGCATCTGATAGCCGCCGCAAATTCCCAGCACCGGTGCCGCGCGCTTCGCCCGCGAGGCGAGAGCGAGATCGATCCGTCGTGCCCGGAGCCAAGTCAGGTCACGAACGGTCGAGCGCGTGCCCGGCACGATCGCCAGATCGGCGTTGGCGACGACCTCGGCATCGGTCGTCAGCATTACGTCGACGCCCGGCTCGGCTGCCAGAGCATCAATGTCGGTGATATTGGACATTCGAGGCAACCGCACGACGGCGATCCGTAGCGCATGGTCGACGGCACCATGATCGGCGGGCCATCGGCCCGCATCAAGGCTGTCCTCGGCATCCAGCCAGATATCCGGCAACCAAGGCAGCACCCCGGCGAACGGAACCCCGGTTCGCGCGGTCAGTTCTTGAAGGCCTGGCTGCAGAATCGCGGGTTCCCCGCGGAACTTATTGATCACGAACGTCCGGATCAGTGCTTGATCGGCATGCTCAAGCAACGCAACGGTTCCGTACAAGGCTGCGAAGGCTCCTCCGCGGTCGATGTCCCCGATGATCACCACGGGTAGGCCAAAGTGACGAGCCAGCCCGAGGTTTACGTAGTCGCTTGACCGTAGGTTGATCTCGGCCGGTGAGCCGGCCCCCTCGCAGATGATCAACTCAAAGCGAGCGGCCAGCTCTTCATATGCGGCGAAGGCGGCCTTCGCCAGCTCATCGCGTTCCGCGGCGAATTGGCCGGCCGACAAGGTGCCTTGTGGTCGGCCGCGCAGGACGACAAAAGACTTGTGATCTGATCCGGGCTTGAGCAGCACCGGGTTCATCGCCGACTCCGGCTCGACTCCAGCGGCCTGAGCCTGGAGATATTGGGCTCGGCCGATCTCCGATCCGTCGGCACAAACCATCGAGTTGTTGGACATGTTCTGCGCCTTGAACGGCGCAACCGTGAGTCCCTGGCGAGCGAGGAGACGGCACAGGCCCGTGACGAACAATGACTTGCCGGCTCCCGATGATGTGCCCGCCACCAGCACGCCGTCCGCCCGTAAAGCCACCCGCTGAGTTTAGGAGTCTGGTAAGCGCCTGGACCCGGCGGCAATCTGTCGGCGCGGATTGACAGGCTGGCCCCATGACCGATGCGCAGAAAGAGGACCTCCAGCGATATCTGCAGATCGCCCGCGACGCGCTGGTGTGGAAGCTCGACGCGCTATCGGAGTACGACATCCGCCGCCCGTTGGTGCCCACGGGCACCAATCTGCTAGGACTCGTCAAGCACGTGGCCAGCGTTGAGGCTGGGTATCTCGGCGATACATTCGGTCGCCCCTTTGGCGACCCGCTGCCCTGGTTCGCTGAGGGCGCCGAACCGAATGCCGATATGTGGGCGACCAGCGACGAGTCGCGGGAGCAGATTGTCGCGCTCTATTACCGGGTCTGGACCAATTCGGACGCCACAATCGAGGCACTGCCGCTGAACGCGCAAGGCCAGGTTCCCTGGTGGCCCGAGGCTCGGCGTGCGGTGACCTTGCACCAGATCCTGATCCACATGATTGCGGAGACGAACCGGCACGCCGGGCATGCCGATATCGTCCGTGAGCTCATCGACGGGACCGTTGGGCTGCGGCAGGACAACGACAACATGGCGCCGGGCGACGAAGCGTGGTGGCGAGAGTACCGGGACCGGCTGGAACGGGTTGCCCAGGAGGCTGTTGACCGCTAGGCCGGCCGCGCGGCCTCTCCCCGCTGGACGACCGCGATGCCGACCAAGATCAGAGCACCACCGATCAGCTGGCTCCCGCTTGGGTGCTGACCGAGCAGGAGCGCGGCGAAGATCACTGCGAAGATCACTTCCGACAACGAGACGAATGATCCTACAGAGCTACCTAGCCTCCGAATCGCAGTTATGCCGGTCAGGTAGGCAAATACCGCGGAGATCAAGATCAACAGGACAACCGGAAGCAGCCAGCTCACGGCCAGGTCGGCTATTACCGTTTGGCGGGTGTTCGCGGTGACCGGCAACAGTCCTGCCAGGCCGGCCAGGATGATCACCACACCACCGATGCCCGTGCCCGCGGTCGTCAAGATCAGCGGATGCACTGACTCTTGTGTTCCGTCTTCCTCGCTGAGGACAAAGTAGGCGCACAGACAGGCTGCAGCAGCCAATCCCCAGATGACGCCAATGGGGTTCAGAGTTAGGGGGCCCGTGAGGTCCAGCACCAGGACCAGGCCAAGCACGGCGACGCCCGCGCCTACGAAGACGCGGTTTGCAGGACGGTGGCCACGGCGTGCCCAGTGCCAGCCGATCAGCAGCACCGGCGCCAGATACTCCAGCAGTAAAGCAACGCCGATCGAGAGATACTGCACGCTGCTGAAGTAGCAAAGCTGAGCCAGCGCCACGGCAACCAGTCCGTAGGCGATCATCCGCCCGGTTTGTCGCCTTGAGGGAAATCCCACCCGGCGCACCATCATCAGGCATGGCAGGAGCAGGATCAGGAATGCGCCGCCGACGCGCGCGGCCACTACCGCTGCAGGCGACCAACCGATGTCCAACAAGGAGCGCGCCAGGGATCCGGAGAGGCCGAAGGCGGCAGCCGAAGATACGGCCGGCAGCAGGCCACTCGCGAACCCGGTTTTGGCTGTCGATTCCTGAGCCAGGGCCGTCGTGGTCGTTGTCACCGTCAGTCCTCCCCTCTGGGCTGCCGTCATCAGTAAAAATGGGTTATGCTTATGACAGTAATAGGTCGAATGTCAGGAGTCAAGATGACTTTCGGTCATGACGGAATTCTCTTCAGTCACGATACGGTCGTAGCGCTCACCGCCGCCGCTGCTCTGGTCAACACCGACAGCGACGACGGCGATCAGCTCGCGGACCTTGCTGGTCTTGAAGACTTTCTTGAGCGTTCGGAGGTCAGTGGGGAGCGTCGGGGGACCGCTGAAGAGCTGAAATCCGTCCGCGAGTTGCGAACACGACTGCGAACGATGTGGACTGCTCGGACTCGGGATGAGGCGGCCAGGATAGTCAATGACCTTCTCGCCGAGTCAGCAGCGCGCCCCTATCTGACCAAGCACGACGAGTGGGATTGGCATCTGCACTTGACTCGACCGGACGCACCGCTGGCCAAGCGGCTAGGCGCCGAAGCAGCCATGGGCTTCCTGGACCTCGTTCGCGCCGATGCTCTCGATCGATTGCGGATCTGCTCCGCTGACGACTGCTCTGATGTCTTGGTGGATCTCTCCAAAAACCGGTCCAAGCGTTATTGCGACACCGGCAATTGCGGCAACCGTACGAACGTGGCCGCCTATCGAGCGCGGAAGCGCTCGGCGATGTCGTGAGCATCGGACCCTCGCATCGCTCGAGCGTTCCTCCGTTCGCGGTGATGACCGTTCTCAATCGAGTGGCCGAACTACGGGCCGCGGGACGGGATGTGATCTCACTCTGCGCCGGCGAACCATCGCAAGGCGCACCCTCCGACGTGCGTCGCCGTGCGGTTGAACTGATGACGGACCGCACCCGCCTCGGCTACACAGAAACCTTCGGCATTCGGCCGCTGCGGGATCAGATTGCCGGTCACTATTCGCGCTGGTACGGGCTGCGGGTCGATTCGGCCACGATCTGCGTGACCACTGGGTCGTCCGGCGCCTTCCTGCTCGCCTTCGTGGCGGCATTCGATCCGGGCGATCGAGTGGCCCTGACCCGGCCGGGCTATCCCGCATACCGGAACATCTTGAGCTCCCTCGGCTGCGAAGTGGTCGAGCTGGACTGTGGTCCGGAGCAGCGTTTCCAACCCACGGTGGAGCTGCTCGACGCAGCCCATGCGGAGGCTCCGTTGGCTGGCCTGGTGCTCGCTTCACCGGCAAATCCAACTGGAACCATGGTCGACGATCGCCAGCTGAAGGCACTGGCAACCTGGTGCCGGGAGCATTCCGTGCGGTTGATCAGCGACGAGATCTATCACGGAATTGTTCGCGGCGACTCTGTCGGCAGCTGCGCCTGGCTGCACGATGTCGGGACGATCGTGATCAGCTCGTTCTCCAAGTACTGGGGGATGACCGGCTGGCGGCTGGGCTGGATGCTCTTGCCGGATGACCTGATCGAGACAGTCGACGCCCTGGCGGGTAACTACGCGCTGTGCGCGCCTGTGCCCGCGCAGCACGCTGCGATTTCAGCCTTCACCGAGAACTCGTACGCCGAAGCGAATACCGCCGTCCAAGGCTTCGCCGACGCTCGAAGCACGCTGCTCGATGCCGTTCCCGAACTGGGCTGGACATCCGTGGCTCCGGCCGATGGTGCGTTCTACGTTTATGCGGGAATAGGTGATCGGTTGGGTGACTTTCCCGACTCGGTGGCCTGGTGCGCTGCACTGCTCAACGAGGAGGGCGTTGCCCTGACGCCGGGTACGGACTTCGACGGTGTCGCGGGAGGCGCGTTCGTCCGGATCTCGCTGTCTGCCGGTCCGGAGGCGGTCGCGCTTGCCCTGGTACGGATCCTGCGATTTCAACAACGGCATGCCTAACTGCGCGGCGCCACCCTCCGCTCGGATGCGCTCGGTGATCCGACTGATAGGGCCCTCAAGTTGTTTTCCGGCGGTCGCACCCGTCGCGGTACGTTAAAGAGAAAGGCGGCGACTGGCGCACTCGAGAGAAGAGGGAGCACCGCAGTGAGCGATGCTAGCGGTGCGAGCACCGAAGTCGAGCTGGTTCAACTGCTGACGCCGGAAGGCGTTCGGGTCAAGCATCCCGAGTACTCCTTCGAGGGCGACGACGATTCGATCCGCGACTGGTATCGCGACATGGTGCTGACCCGGCGGATCGATGCAGAGGCAACGGCCCTGCAGCGTCAAGGGGAACTCGGCCTGTGGGCATCGTGCCTTGGCCAGGAGGCCGCCCAGATCGGCTCGGGCCGGGCGTTACAGAAGCAGGATTTCGTCTTCCCGACCTACCGCGAGCACGGCGTCGCCTGGTGTCGTGGGGTTGACCCGGTCGACCTGCTTGCCCTCTACCGCGGCGTCAATCTTGGCGCATGGGATTCCGAAGCCACCCGCTTTCACCTCTACACGATCGTCATCGGTGCGCAGGCTCTGCATGCCACTGGCTATGCGATGGGCGTTGAGCGTGACGGGCTGGTAGGCACCGGCGACCCGGATCGGGACATCGCCGTAATCGGCTACTTCGGCGATGGAGCCACGAGCCAGGGCGATGTCAATGAAGCGTTCATTTTCGCCAGCTCTTACAACGCGCCGATTGTCTTCTTCTGTCAGAACAACCAGTGGGCAATCTCCGAGCCGATCGAGCGCCAGTCCCGTATTCCGCTCTACCGAAGGGCCTCCGGTTTCGGCTTCCCAGGCGTGCGAGTCGACGGCAATGACGTCCTCGCGGTGCATGCGGTCACGAGTGCTGCCCTGGAGCGGGCGCGCAGCGGCAACGGGCCGACGCTCATCGAGGCCTATACCTACCGAATGGGCGCGCACACCACATCCGATGATCCGACGAAGTATCGGCTGGCTGACGAGCTGGAGCATTGGCGGCTCAAGGATCCGATCGCGCGTGTTCGGGCATACCTAAGCCGCACTGGTGCCGGGCAGGATGACTTCTTCGCCTCCGTAGATTCGGAGGCCGCTGATTACACGGCTGATCTGCGTCGACGCTGCCTGGCACTGCCTGAGCCGAGTTTGCTCGAGCTTTTTGATCATGTCTACGCCGAGCAGACTCCGTATCTGGTTGAGCAGCAGAGCCGCTTTGCCGATTACCTCGGGTCCTTCGAGGGGGAGGTATCCGACGCGGCGCCATCCGAGTCTGTTGAAGAGCAGCGAGATGTTCCTGCGTACGGTGGGATCGCCTGATGACAGTGCTGACCATGGCGAAGGCCCTCAACGCGGGCCTGCGGCGAGCGCTCGAGGCGGACGCCAAGGTGGTGATTGCCGGGGAAGATGTGGGCAAGCTCGGCGGCGTCTTCCGGGTGACCGAGGGCCTACAGAAGGACTTCGGTGACCACCGGGTGATCGATTCCCCGCTGGCGGAGTCGGGCATTGTTGGCACCGCAGTCGGCATGGCGTTGCGCGGCTACCGGCCGGTGTGCGAGATCCAGTTCGACGGCTTCGTGTACCCGGCTTTCGATCAGATCGTCAGCCAGGTCGCTCGCATGCACTACCGCTCGCTGGGACTCCTGAAGGTCCCGATGGTCATCCGTATCCCCTTCGGCGGCGGGATCGGCGCTGTTGAGCACCACAGCGAATCTCCGGAGGCCTACTTCGGTCACACGCCGGGCCTCAAGGTTGTCAGCTGCTCCAATCCGGTGGACGCGTACTGGATGATTCAGCAGGCGGTCGCCTCAGACGATCCGATCATCTTCTTCGAGCCCAAGCGGCGCTATCACGAAAAGGCCGACATCGATGAGTCGGCGACCCCGCCTTCGCTGTATTCCGCCCGGATTGTCCGTCCTGGATCCGACCTGACGCTCATTGCGTACGGGCCGACGGTCCGGACCTGCTTGGACGCGGCCGAGGCGGCGATCCAGGAAGGTCGCGATCTCGAGGTGATCGACTTGCGGTCGTTGTCGCCGTTGGACATGTCGGTGGTCGCGGAATCGGCGCAACGGACCGGTCGAGTGGTCACCGTGCATGAGGCCCCGGTGAACCTGTCGCTAGGCGCCGAACTGGCCGCGCGAATCACCGAACAGTGCTTCTATTCGCTTGAGGCGCCAGTCCTGCGGGTCGGCGGTTTCGACATCCCTTATCCGCCTAGCCGGGTGGAGGACGACTACCTTCCTGATCTTGATCGGGTGCTCGACATGGTCGATCGATCGCTGGCCTACTAGAGGAGCTTCGCGATGGCCGTACAGACCTTCCGCCTGCCCGATCCTGGTGAGGGCTTGGTCGAAGCGGACATCGTGAGCTGGCGGGTCGCGGTCGGCGACAAGATCAACATCAACGACATACTGATCGAGGTCGAGACCAGCAAGTCAGTTGTCGAGCTGCCCACACCCTATGCCGGCACGGTGACGGCCCTGCTGGTCAACGAAGGCGACACCGTGGACGTTGGCACCCCGATCGTCACCATCGACGACGGACTCGGGGCGAACGGTGAAACGGACGGCGGTGATGCGGCAGCGGCGGGCTCGGCTGAGGAATCCCGCGTTCCGAACCTGGTGGGGTATGGGGTGCGAACAAGTCAGGCCAAGAGGCGTCCCCGAAAGCCGGCGACGACTGACGGCGAAGCAGAGGAAGCCCACGACCGGCTCGCTGACAGCTTCGGGACGGGAGCTCCGGTCTCGCGGCGGGCCGACCACAGGGAAGCGCTGACCTCTTCCGCCGCCACCGAGTCCAGGGCAGCTGAGATGAGTGGGCCGCCCTTGCCGGGGCCGGGACCGGCGACGCCGGAGCCGGTGCTGACTGGTGGTGAGACCCTGGCAAAGCCGCCCGTACGCAAGCTGGCCAAGGATCTCGGTGTGGATCTCGGCTCAGTCTTAGGAACCGGAATCGGGGGCGTGATCACCCGCGAGGATGTGGAGCGGGCGGCGCAGGAAGAGCCAGAGCCGCCCGCCGGTGGTATCACTGAAACCCGGATCCCGATCAAGGGCGTCCGCAGGGCCACTGCACAGGCGATGGTCCAGTCAGCCTTCACCGCTCCCCATGTCAGCGTCTCGACTGCATGCGACGTCTCGGCAACTATGGAGCTGGTCGAGCGGCTCAAGCAACGTCGCGAGTTCCGCGAGGTCAAGGTTTCGCCGCTGCTGATCGTTGCCAAGGCCGTCCTGATCGCGCTCGGCCGTACCCCCGAACTGAACTCGACATGGGATGAGCCGGCTGGCGAAGTCGTCCTCAAGCACTCGGTCAACTTGGGTATAGCCGCCGCAACTCCGCGCGGACTGGTCGTACCCAACGTCAAAGGCGCGGACTCACTGAGCCTTGATCAACTAGGCCAAGCGATCAACTCGGTCGTGAACAAGGCTCGGGCGGGCAAAACCCAGCCCGCCGAGATGTCGGGCGGGACCTTCACGATCACCAACATCGGTATCTTCGGGATCGACGCCGGGACTCCGATCTTGAACCCGGGTGAATCGGGCATTCTCTGCATCGGCCAGATCGCCCGCCGACCATGGGTAGTGGGTGCCGGCGCCGAGGAGCGGATCGAGCCGCGATGGCTAGCCACACTCACGCTCTCGTTTGATCACCGCCTCGCCGACGGCGAGCAAGGCTCGACGTTCCTCGCCGACGTGGCGGCGATCCTGAGCGATCCGGGTATGGCGCTGCTGTTCTAACGAGTAACTGCGCAGTTTCATGGGTCCCGCAGCCCGTCTCCGATGCTTTAGCGCGCAGTCGTATGCCTCATTCGGGGGGCAGCGGAGCGCGGTTGTCGACGAGCTCCTGAAGCTCGTCACCGTTGTCCCACTGGTTGACGTTCATCGCCGCGGTCACACCACCATCGCGCAGCCAGAAGGCCGTGAAGTCGCGGGAGGCCAAATCCCCGCGCACCACCAGTTGATCTTTCGCCGGATCGGCGTGGCCCCGATATTCGCAGCCGAGATCGTACTGGTCGGAGAAGAAGAACGGGCTCAGCTCGTACGGTTTGTCGCCACCCAGCAGGTTGCCGGCTACATGGGCGCCCTGATCCTTGGCTGAAGCCCAGTGCTCGACGCGGATCCGACCGTCATAGCGCGGATGATCATGGGCTGCGATATCACCGACCGCGTAGATGTCTGGGTCCGACGTTTGCAGGGCAGCATTGACCGCTATGCCGTGGTCGGCGAGGTCAAGCCCGGCCGATTCGCCAAGCTCGACGTTCGGCTGGGCTCCGACGCCGAGGAGCACCGTCTGAGCGGGTACCGAGCTGCCATCACTGAGCTTTACGGACTCGACGTGCCCGTCACCCGTGAAGCTCTCAACCCCGGGGCCTCCTAGCCGGAGATCGACCCCATGCTCCCGATGCAGATCAGCGAAGACGGCACCTACCTGTTCGCCGACCACCCGAACCAGCGGCTGCGACTCCGGCTCCAGAACCGTGACCGAGGCGCCATGCTTGCGGGCCGCAGCCGCCGCTTCGCAGCCGATCCAGCCGGCACCGACGATTACGATCGGGGCCGCGTTAGTGAAGCGTTTGCGGAGCGCGAGCGAGTCGTCGAGAGTTCGCAGCGTCACGATCCCGTCAAGATCAGCTCCTCGCAAGGCCAGCCTGCGAGGTGTGGAGCCGGTGGCGAGAAGTAAACGGTCGTACGGGTACTCCTCGCCGCCTGCCAGAACAACGTGCCGTTCTCGATCGATTGCTGTCGCCACCGTTTCGGTCAGCAGGCCAATCCGATTCGCCGCGTAGTAATCGGCGTCCTTAACCCAATCGGGTTCATCGGTATCGCCGAGAAGCACCGCCTTGGACAGCGGTGGCCGTTCGTACGGGAGGTGGGCCTCGGCGCCAATCAGCAGCACTTCCCCGTCGAAGCCGAGCTCACGTAGCCCGACGGCTGCGGAGGCCCCGCCGAGAGAGGCACCTACGATGACGATTCGAGAGGGAGGAATAGGCATGCCTCAATTCTTCCCCTGCTTGGCACGACGCGTGCTCAGAATGCTTCTTCGGGTAAATCCATGATCGCCAGATCAGTGGCCTCGGCAATGGCTCGCTCGGCCCTCAGCCTGGGTAGCGCCGTACGGGCGAACCAACGCGCCGAGGCGACCTTGCCCTCGTAGAAGTGCTTCTCGGAGGTGGGCAATTCGGCGTTCAGTTTCCCCAGTGCCACGTCCGCGCCGCGAAGCAACAGCCAGGCGCAGATCACGTCCCCAAGACACATCAGCAGCCGGGTCGTGTTGAGGCCCACTTTGTAGACACTGCGAGGGTTCTCAAGGCCGCAGGCCATCAGGTCGCCGACCATGCTCTGCACGATCGCGCCGACGTCTTCTATGCCGCGCTGCAGGAGCTCACGCTCCTCCTTGAGTTGGCCATTGCCGCCTTCGGTGCGAACGAACTCCGAGATCTGTGCCGTGATGTCCTGCAGCGCGTGGCCCTGGTCCTTGATGATCTTTCGGAAGAAGAGGTCCTGACCCTGGATGGCGGTTGTGCCCTCGTAAAGAGTGTCGATCTTGGCATCGCGAACGTACTGCTCGAGCGGGTAGTCGGTGAGGAACCCCGAACCGCCCAAGGTTTGCAGCGATTCCGTGCCGAGCAGCACCCAGGAGCGTTCCGACCCGTAGCCCTTGACGATCGGCAGCAGCAGGTTGTTGAGGCATTCACTGGCCAGATCGCGAGTTCCCTGAGCACGCGCCAGCCAGACCCGATCCTGGATGCTGGCCGTGTAGAGGACCAGCGTCCGCAATCCTTCGGCGAAAGCCTTCTGGGTCATCAGCGAGCGACGGACGTCGGGATGGTGGGTGATCGTTACACGCGGTGCCGTCTTGTCCGCGGCCTCGGTCAGGTCCGGTCCTTGCACCCGTACCTTGGCATAGTCAAGGGCGTTGAGATATCCGGTCGACAGGGTTGCGATTGCCTTGGTGCCGACCATCATCCGGGCGTACTCGATCACCTGGAACATCTGCCTGATGCCGGCATGCACCTCTCCCAGGAGCCAGCCTTTCGCTGGCGTATCGCCCTGACCGAAGGTCAGCTCGCAGGTCGTGCTGCCACGGATACCCATCTTGTGTTCGAGGTTGGTCGCATACACCCCGTTGCGCTCGCCGGTCAGCTCGCCGGTTTCAAGATCAAAGTGCCATTTGGGGACGATGAACAGTGACAG
>JBKPML010000170.1:0-10713 GCA_046732135.1 Actinomycetota bacterium | reverse complement strand
CCGATGATGATGCCCGCGATGATGACCCCAATAATCTCCATGCTTACCTCCCGGTAGTTCTTGATCGCCTCGTGCGGTCAAGGGATGGTAGCGAACGGCTTTCTACCCTCGCTCAGGGCCCAGAATCGAAGGTAGGTCGCCCTCTGCCGAGGAACAAGTTTACAACGTAAAGGCAGCGCTGTGTGTATCGGATCCATAGCCATACGCTCTGACTGGGGTGAGGGGTTTCCTGCCGGGAGCCGTCGTGCCGACGGACCTACCTTAGGAGTCGAGCATGGACCGAGCAGCACACTCTGGATCATCCGAAGTCCTGGACCCCGTTCCCCGCTCCAGACGGCCCCTGGATCCGGCTGATGAGGAAAAACCGGTGCGGCCTGAAGAAGCAATAACAACTCCTCGCCCTCGTGGCCGCCCCCCAATCGTCCTTGTGCTCTGGGGCATGTTCAGGGCTCTTGAAGACCCTGCCGAAGCGACGCGGCGCGCGATCAAGGCCTATCTTGTGGGCCTCCTGATCTCCATCGCAGTTGCGCTGATCGTGATCCTGACCGCCATCAACACCCAATCCGGCCGGATACCAGATGCCGAAGGTCACGGCTGGGCATTCAATACGTTGTTCGGTCCAGACTTCGGCAGCGGTCTCAACAAGCAGGGCTGGACCGTGCTGACCACGCAGGGTGAGATCACCGGTGAGGGCATGACAACGCTGATCACTCTGCTGAACGCACACCTCCGGGTAGACACAGCCTTCATCGCTGTCTACACGCTCCTGCTGGCCCTCACGGTCCACGTGGTCTGCAACGGCTGGTGGCGGCGAATCGGCCTGATAGGCGTGGCGGCACTCTTCGTCGCCGACCTGATGGAGAACGCCTTCGCGTATCGCATTTTCTCCGCGAACGGTCCCATCGACCCGGTGTTGATCTTCACAACTCTCAAGTGGATCCTCATCGCCACCGTGCTCGCGATATTACTACTCGCCATGATCATTCCCGGCCACTCCACTGACGAGTCGAGCCCTCGCAGGCGATTTGGCCGCGGTGTCCGAGCACTGGTCCACCAGCGGTTCTCGTACGTGCCGGTTGCAGTGATCTTCATCCTGTCCATTCCGTCTGGTGCGGCGATCTTGGAGCAGTTGCCGGATGTGCAACGACGTTGGGTTTTCGACGGATCGGTCGGCCTGCGGCACAGCCTGGCGGCGATGATCAGCACCGTTGCGCTCAGTCTGTTCCTGCTGGCAGTCGGTCGTCGGCGGACCGTCTTCGCCCTGAGCCATCTGCGCCGGAACGGCACTCAGCCGACGATGGCGGACGCCGCGCCGAGCCAACGGCACGCTACGCCGTCAGAGCAGCGCCGGGTTCATGCCATGACCTCTGCCATTCGGGACGAATCGGCCTATGCAGTCTGGGCAGTCGGTCCGGCCGTAGCCCTGCTCGGCTTTGTCGTGATCGTTGCTGCGGGCAGAGACGACCTGATCCTGAAGTACCGGTTCTTGATCTTTCTCGCTGTACCGCTGCTGCTCATCATCGGTGGGTCAGCGATCACTCGTCGGGCATGGGATTCCAAACGGGCCAAAGATCACGGCTGGGATCGGCCCTACTCGCCCTTGCAGTTCAGCCTGGAGGAGGCCTTCGCCATCGGCATCGCGGGCACGATTGCCGGCGTCGCGGCAGTCGTCGTTGGCGGACTCAGCCTGCTGCGGGCGTTCACCCCGCTCGTGGTGTTGCCAGCGTCGACCTACGTGTCGAGCAACGTCGAATCAGCACACGTCCGGCCCCTCATTATGGCGCTCTTAGTGATCAGCGCGGTCGCCGTGATCATTCCGTGGCTTCTCATGATCTTCTTGGCCAGGACCTTGGGTGGACCGACTCGCAAGACGCTCGACCGCCGACTGCAGAACCGGTCGCTGCGATTCCTGTGGCAGAGGAGAGACTGGCTGCTGTTGTTTGTATCCGTTGCCGTCTACCTACTGTTGGGGCTGGTTCCGCAATTCGCCGCCTGGATCGGGCTTTCTGCCACAGCGACACTGGCGATCGGTTCACTCTTCGGAATCGTGTCGGCGGCGGCATTGGTGCTGCAGGAGCGTCCGACCGGCGAGATTTTCCGGCTTGTCCGATTCCGTCGGACGCCCCTGGTGACCGTCCTGGTGCTCACCATCGTGCTAACCAGCGTTTTCGGCGGTCGCGGTGGGATTCACGGTGTCGACCCGGGAACGCCTCCTCCGGTCTCGACCGCTGACACCCGGCCGACCATGCAAGAGGCCTTCAACCAGTGGTACCTGAACGCAGCGAAGTGCCAGATAGCCTTCGACGGCTACAAGGTACGGCCAATGCTCTTGGTGGCCGCCGAAGGTGGCGGCATCCGGGCCAGCTATTGGACCGTCCGTGGACTTCAGGCAATTGACGACGCGACCTGCGGCGAATACTCGACGTTCTTCTCCGGCGGCGCCAGCGGCGGATCCGTCGGACTCACCGTCGCGCGGTTCAGTGGTTCGAGCGACGACCCGGGCAGCCGGGCCGCCGTTGACGCGGTGAAAGAAATGGCCAGGCCCGAGATCCTCTCCCGGGCCGCGGATGGCACATTCGTCCGTGATTTGTTGTACGGCGCCAGCGGCGTTCCAGTGCCAAGAATCGGCGAAAATGATGGTTGGGCCTGGCACGACCGGGCCCGTCTGATCGAGGAAGGTTGGGCCGGCTCCAGCGGTTGGGGTGAGCACAGGTTCCTCTCGCCGACATCCGCTCTCTCGCCGGCGACCGGCCAGCTGATCTTGAACTCCACCAGCGTCAAGGACAACTGCCGCGTCTGGATCGCACAGATCCAGCTACCTGAGATCCCCGGTGACCCGACGCCGAGTTTCGATCCCGAAAAGTCTTGCGACAAGAACCCAAGCGCTGCTACTCGGACGATCGACCTGTTTCGCGCGTATGGTCCGTATACCAACGACGGACGAGACCCCTCCTGCCTGGGGCTGATCTCCGCTGCCACAGCAGCGCTGCTGACGGCCCGCTTCCCCTACGTGACACCGAGCGGCGTCATCGGTCCTTGCCCGAACCTCAGGGTGGTTGCTGGCGAGCGGGTGGCGCCGTACTGGCCCGAGACCCAACTGGTCGACGGGGGCTACATCGAGAACTCCGGTCTCGCGACCATCACCGATCTTTCAGACCAGTGGCTGGGACTAGTGCGCGAGAACAACCGACAGGCGCTCGCTGGGAACAAGCCTGCCCTGGTCGTGCCGATCATCGTTTTCCTCACCAACGGAGATCGCAACGTCACCCAGCCCGCGTTGGGAGCGAGCCCGGTTTCAGAGTTCGTCGTGCCGCCGGCGACCTTCCTCCGAAGCGGCTCGGCGCTGGACAACAACGATGCACAGCTTGGCCGGGCTCAGGATGCGGTCGCTCTGGAAGGATTCTGCTCGCAGACGCTGGACCAGCCTGCGTGTCAAGCGCTGCAGCGTCGATTTCCCAGTCGGGTGGTCGTGGTTGACCGGGTTACCCAGCCTGAGATTGGTGCTCCGCTAGGTTGGGTCCTGTCTGGAGCCAGCATTACGTCGCTGGACAAGGCGATGATCGCTCAACTGGATACGAAGTGTCCCGAGAATGTCCCGGAGGCTCAGAATCCAGGCGCCGGAGGATCATCGAAGGCTACGAATGGTCAGGTCATCTGCCGAGCCGGCTTCGCGACCCTCGGCGACCTCGCGCGCTACTTCAACTGGAAGAAGCCTGCCTGACCGTGACGTGATTTTCATCGTCTGATCTGCGGATCAGTGCATCCGAACGGGGCGCAAGCGGCGCAAAGGGTGCACAGATCCCAATCACAGGAGGTGGAATGAGAACACGTCGGTTTCTCAGTTTGGGCAGCGCCTTGCTGCTGGCGGGAGGCGTCATTGCCGTGGCTACTCCGACGGAAGCCGCGGAGAACAATGCCACGGTATCCATCTTGCATGGAGTCCCGGGGGCGACGGTCGACGTCTATGCCAACGGCAAGGCATTGTTGAAGAACTTCAAACCCGGCACACTTACCGACCCGCAACCACTGCCGGCCGGCACCTATGACCTCAAGGTCGTACAGGCTGGCGACGGCGCCAACGGTGATGCCGTCATTGAAGCCAACAACGTCAAGGTTCCCGGAGGGGCGAACATCACGGTGGCCGCTCACCTCAACCAGGGCGGCGACCCGACACTGACCCCGTTTGTCAACAACGTCTCCACAATTCCGGCGGGTAAGGCACGGATCATCGTGCGGCACATCGCGGCGGCGCCCGCGGTCGACGTTCGCGCTGGCGGCGATCCGGTGTTCACTAACTTGTCAAACCCCGACCAGAAGTCCGCCGAGGTCAACGCCGGCACAGTCAAGGCTGATGTGGTTCTGGCGGGCACCGATGATGTCGTTCTTGGCCCGGCGTCGCTGAAACTGGGTGAAGGCGCAACCACCATCGTCTACGCGTGGGGCTCGGCTGAGGACGACAACCTCAAGCTGGCGGTCCAGACGATCAAGGGTATGCATAGCGCACCGAGTGGGGTTGCGGGCGGCACTGGCGGCCAAGCGGCCCAGATGGTCACGAACTCGCCGGTCGTGCTGGGGATGATCGGTCTGGGGCTACTTGGCATGGTCGCGTCGGGCGGCGCGGCAGTCGCTCGCGTGCGGATTCCCATCGACCGGTGACAAACCGCGGATGGCGACGGGACGGCTGGCCGTGGCTGGCCGTCTTTGTCGTTTCCGCACTCGCGTTGACCGGAGGAATCTGGCAGCTCGAGCGGAGCCAGCTGGTGGTCGCCGCTAGCCAGCCAGCCCCCGGTGCCACATCATCACTGCTCGCGGCCCCGCCAAGTCCCAGCGCTCACTCCACCACGAGAGCGGCAGCCAACGAAGGCAAGGGGCGGGCATCGAATGGGTCCACGGGCAGGACGAGCCCGAATCGGAAGAAAGATAACAAAGAGCCAGGGCCACCGCGAATGCTCCGAATCCCCCGCCTGAAACTGGCCATGCCCATCATTGCTACGACGGTGGACGAGACGGGTGGAATGGCGCTGCCCGACAGACCCACCCAGATCGGCTGGTACGCCTACGGTCCGCAGCCGGGAGCCAAGGAAGGTTCGGCCGTGCTAGGTGGTCACATTGACAGCAAGCAGTATGGAGTCGGCCCGCTGGCAGATCTTCACCGGCTGCTTCCGGGTGACGAAATCACTGTCGAAAGCGAGGGGCACCGGCTGGCCTTCCGCGTAAATTCAATCCGGCAGATACCCAAGCGAGCGGTCCCACTTGCCGAGGTCTTCGACAGAAGCGGGCGTCCACGGTTGAGCATCGTCACTTGCGGCGGTCCATACTTGCCGGCCCGAGGTGGCTACCAGGACAACCTGATCGTCACAGCGACCGGCCAATGAGTTCCGCTTTGCGCCCAGCATTCGGGCTGGCCGCCGCCGGTAGGGTTTCACCCGTGGTCAACGGCGCGCCGCTCGAGCCTGAATTCTCGCCAGCCAGCCGGCTCGACTGGCGAAACGCGACCGATGCTGAGCTTGGCGCCGGCTTCGCCGATGGCAATGAGCTGTGCTTGGAGGAGAGCTACCGCCGCTGGGTGCATCTGATTTACACCGTCGCCGTTCGTGGCCTCGATAGCGCCAGCGATGCTGAAGAAGTCACGCAACAAGTGTTCATAGGAGCCTGGCGCAGCCGAACCAACTATCGCCCCGCTGACGGAACTCTACCTAGCTGGCTGATCGGTATCTGTAAGCATCGCATCGCTGATCGTCAGCGAGCTCGGGGCCGCGACCTACGGCTAGTGCAGAGCATGAGCAGGGACCTGGACGTGCGGGTGGAGAGTGAGCCGATTGCCACCGTCGTTGACCGGATCGTGCTGGCCGACGAGATCGCACGTCTCCCGGATCCCCGTGGGACGATCTTGCGGCTGGCGTTTTGGGAGGGCCGAAGCTATCCGCAGATCGCAGAACAGCTCGACCTGCCCTTGGGTACTGTCAAGAGTCATGCGCGGCGATCTTTGCTGCAGCTGCGGACACGACTGAAGGAGATGACGTCGTGGCCCACCTGAGTGAGGAAGTTCTGGCGGGTCATGCACTTGGCCAGCTGGACGAGCTTAGTGCTGATCAACTCAGGCACGTGGAGAGCTGCCCACAGTGCCGCACCGAAGTTGATCAATTGCGTCGCGTTGTCGACCTGGGCCAGGTTCGCCCCGACCCGGTCAGCGAGCCGCCCCCCGTTGAGCGCATGTGGCAAAACATCGCCGCGGAACTATCGCTTGGCTCGGATCAGGAAAGTTCGCCGCCAGCGACCGCACAGCTGCGTGCCGAACCGATGCCTCAACTGGCTGCCCCGACAGCGCAGCGGCGAGGTGTCCGGAGATGGGCTGTCGTCTTGGCTGCTGCCGTTGGTCTCTTCGCCGGAGCCGTGGGCACGGTGCTCGTCAATGCGCTTCAAGAGCCTCAAACTGAGATCGTCGCTCGCGCCACGCTGAACGCCCTGCCCGGCGAAGTTGGGCAGGGAACCGCTCAGCTAGTCCAGGAGCAAGGGGCCACCGAATTGCGAGTTTCGGTTACCGGGGCAGCGCCTGCACAGGAGTATCGCGAGGTTTGGTTGATCAACACCGATGGCAAGCGAATGTATTCGCTTGGCGTCCTGCCGGGCGGCGGTTCCGGCTCCTACCCCGTGCCGGCCGGGCTAGGAGACCAGCTGGACGGCTTCACAATCGTCGACGTCTCTCTGGAGCCTTATGACGGAAACGCCGCCCACTCGCAACACAGCCAGGTCCGCGGGAACCTGCCAGTGTGATCATGAGCCATGTGCGTTTTCTACCCCGAGTACCGCGGCTGAAAGCACAACGTGTTGATTAGACCCAGAGCTTGTGAAGAGGATGTCTCGGACGAGAGGGTGAGGCATGGCTAGCGGTTCGGGGACGATCGGACACGACAAGGTTTCATCGCCGGAGCAGATTCGTAACGTGGTGTTGGTCGGTCCGGCAGGAGCTGGAAAGACCGCGCTGTTCGAGCGGCTGATATCTGCGCGCGTGCCAGGGCGGCAGACCCGTGGTGAGCCCCGACCGTCGCAGTCGCTCGGCGCGGCAGCTGTCTCCAGCGGAGCCCTGACCATCAACCTGCTCGACACGCCGGGCAACGCGGACTTCGTGGGAGAGGTACGTGCTGGTCTGCGAGCGGCCGATGCGGTGTTATTCGTCGTGGCTGCCAACGGGTCGATCGATGACGCGACCCGGCTGCTTTGGCGAGAGTGCGAAACGATCGGCCTGGCCCGCGCGATGGCCGTGACCAAGCTCGAACATGCCCAGGCGGACTTCGATGGGACTGTCCAGCGCTGCCGGGTCGCCTTCGGCGACGCGCAGCCGGGCACGTTGCCACTGATCTCAGACGGCAGCATGATCGGCGAGATCAACTTGCTGCGCCGCAATGTGCTCGAGAATCGCAATGGCGAGGCCAAGCCCCGAGACCCCGATGCGGACGAGGCAGTACTGCTCGAGGAGCGCCGTAATTCCCTCATGGAGTCGATCATCGAGGAGTCCGAGGACGAGGACCTGCTGGAGCGCCATTTGAGCGGTGAGCAGGTCGCCTTGGAAGACGTCGCGGATGATCTTCGGGCAGCCATAGCCACCGCTCGTTTCTTCCCGGTGATCGCGACTCATGCGCCCACCGGGGTGGGCATCGAGGCGCTTTATGAGCTGTTCGAGCAAGGTTTTCCGCCCCCTATTGCCGCGCCAATGCCGGCGGTGCGCTCGCCCAACGGCGGCTCATTCGGCGAGCTCAACTGCGATCCCAAGGGGCCGCTGGTCGCTGAAGTCGTACGCACCACCAGCGACCCGTTTGTTGGCCGGCTGTCTCTGGTTCGGGTCTTCTCCGGCACGCTCCGTTCCGAAGATCCGCTGCACGTATCCGGTCACCTACGGCAATTCGCCGGCCATCATCTAGACGGGCATGCCGACCATGACAGTGACGACGAGCGGGTGGGGCCGCTAGCCGCGCCGCTGGGCGATGAGACTCGGCCGAAGCCGTATGCGATCGCCGGCGAGCTCGTACTGGTCTCCAAGCTCACCGCCGCCGAAACCACTGACACCCTGTCCAGCAAGGCCAAGCCGGCACTTGTCGAGCCCTGGTTGCTGCCCGAGCCGCTGCTTCCGGTTGCGGTCCATGCCAGCTCGCGCGCTGACGAGGAGAAACTGGCCTCTGCACTGCAGCGGCTGGTTGCCGAGGACGTCACCATGCGGTTGGAGCACAACCCCGAAACCCGCCAGATCGTGCTGTGGGCAATGGGCCCAGCGCATGTCGACAAGATCCTCGGCACGTTGAAGGAAAGCTGGCACGTCTCAGTTGAGCTCGAGCCGGTGCGCACTTCGCTTCGCGAGACGTTCCTCCGCTCGACCGAAGCGCAGGGCCGGCTGGTCAAGCAATCCGGCGGCCACGGCCAGTATGCCGTCTGCAAGCTGGAGATCGAGCCGCTGGAACGCGGGGCCGGTATCGAGTTCGCCGAACGCGTGGTCGGTGGAGCCGTGCCCCGTCAATTCATTCCGTCAGTGGAGAAGGGCGTTCGCAGCCAGCTGGAAAAGGGGCTGCTCGCGGGCTACCCGGTGGTCGACGTTCGAGTGACCCTGGTCGACGGCAAGGCTCATTCAGTTGACTCCTCGGACATGGCGTTCCAGACTGCCGGTGGACTCGCCCTGCGGGAGGCGGCCAATGCGTCAACGGTCGCGATTCTGGAGCCGATCGACACGCTTCATATCACGGTCGCGGACGACTCCGTCGGATCCGTGCTGGCTGACCTTCGCGGCCGCCGAGGGCAGGTTCATGGCACCGAGACGGCTGACATTCGTGGCTACACCGTGATTCACGCCGAGGTCCCGGCGCACGAGCTGTCTCGCTACCCGATCGATCTCCGCTCGGTGTCTCACGGCACTGGCACCTTCACGCGGTCGTTCTCTCGCTACGACTACATGCCGGCCAATTTGGCGCGTGAGCTGGTAGAGGCGTAACGCGTCTCTGAGCATTCGAGGGCTGCCAGTCACCCCATCTTCATCGGCGTCAGACCGAGGCCCGCGCCGGCCTGTCCAACGGTCGCGGTCAACGCTACGGAATCAGCAGCTCGCGAGGCGCTGAGATATGCCATGCCGGCATCGGCGACCGTGCCGAGATCGTTGCCCGGCACCGTCATGATTGCCGCCAGCAGCTCGAGATCGTCATCGTCCACTGGTGAACCCAACTCAACGGCGCCCAAGGCGGTGCCGAACTGATCGCCGGGCTGCGCCCTACCTGACGTACTTCGGCTCCACGACGCGGGCTGCCGGTTGTTGTCCACCGAGCCGTCAGGCTGAATGGGAGTGACAGAAACGACGCCGGCGTCGGCAATGCCATCCAGATCCTCGAATGGAGTGCCGACCACAAGATCGAGCAGGCCGTTGCCGCCGCGGAAGTCGCCAACCAGCACGGTGGCACCGAAACCGTCACCAGGCTCGACCGTTCCCGGCACACCTGGTGAGCCTTGTCCGAGGGTGCGCGCCAGTCCGGTGATGGGCGAGTCGTTCCTCCGGGCCCTCGCGGAGACATCGAAGGTTGCGTACGACAACAGGCCGGCATCGGCCGCGCCCGCGAGATCCTCGCCGGGCACTCCGATCGCAACCATGTCGACGCTGGGATTGGTTGCGGTGCCGTAACCGTCGAGCGCCGCACCGTAACGGTCGCCGGACTCGGCTAGCCCGCCGGCGTCGGGGGAGTCCTGAGTGACCAGCGACAACTCTCCGCCAGGGCGGACCAGCCCGACCGCTCCGGCGTCCACCTTGGCGCCGACATCCTCGTGCGGTATCCCGACCAGAACGATCGGCCCGGCGGCGTTCGGCATCAGGTCCAGCACCTCGCCGAACCGGTCCTCGGGCTCTGCGCTGTCATCTCCGGTTCCACCTTCTTCGATGATCGTTACGTCGGGGTGGCGGGAATTCGTATAGTCCAGCCTGACCACTCGGCCGGCGTCCGCCACCGGGGCGACATCTCGGCCCGGAGCGCCGATGGCGATGGTTTCCATCGTGTCCGCCGCCATCGCGGCGCCAAACCCCGCGCCGGTCTGCGGCCCGCCGGTGCCGGACAGGTTCGCCTCATTGAAGATCGAGATGACGTCGTCTGGACCGGCGGCCGTGCCACGGATCAGATACACCTCGCCCGCACCCTGGATTTCCCCGACGCTGTGACCCGGCGCTCCGACCAGCAGGTCGGCGCAATGATCATCATCGTCGAAGGGACTGTCGCGCCAGACCACCACGGATGCGCCGAACCGAGCGCCCGCCTCTGCGCGCAGACCGGGGATGTCGTTCGCGGTCAGCAACGTCACAGCGGCTGGCGGTGACGGCTTGGCGTTGCCTTCCTCCAGCAGGTTGGAGAACACCATCAGTGCGCCTGCATCCGGCTTACCGGGAAGGTCGTAGGACGGCAATCCGATGATTGCGTCCGGCCCTCCACCATCGACGTCCGACAGAGCGCCGTCCCAGCATTCGTTTGCGGCCGCAGCGGCCGGATTCGGGCCAAAGAGGACAAGACTGGCCAACAACGTGGCCGCAGACGCGACACAGATCCCCGACTCTCGCCGCGCTCGCTGCCCACGCTGGCATTGATACTCCATGGCAACTCCCTTGCTGCCCTGGAGGGGGAGGTGCTTCATGGTAGGCAGAAAGATCCGGCATAGTCCATGTCATCCCCATGAGGAGGAGGCCCGGAAATGCCC
>JBKPML010000169.1:0-4877 GCA_046732135.1 Actinomycetota bacterium | reverse complement strand
GCCGCCGCCCACGACTTGACCGTCGAGCTCGGCGGACTACCGATTGTGCGGGGAGTCGATGTAAAGGTTCGTCGCGGCGAGGCCGTCGCATTGATGGGAGGAAATGGATCGGGCAAGACCACCCTGGTCCGTTCATTACTGGGGCTGACGCCTTACCAGCGAGGTGAGGTTCGGCTCTTCGGCACTCCCCTGGTTCGCTTCGATAACTGGGCGCGGGTCGGTTACGTACCGCAACGCTCAGCAACTGTGCTACGGACGGCCACTGTGAACGAGGTCGTCGCCTCCGGCCGGCTCGCCCGACGGAGACCATTTGTGCCGCTCCGACAGGCCGATCGAAGTGCAATCTCTGCAGCCCTCACCGCAGTCGCGCTGACCGATCGGGCATCGCAGCGTGTCACCACGCTTTCCGGAGGACAACAGCAGCGGGTCCTGATAGCCAGAGCCTTGGCAGGTGAACCCGATCTGCTGGTCCTCGACGAACCGTTGACCGGCGTTGATCTCGCATCCCAGAGGGCGCTGGCTGAGTTGCTGGCCGAACTGATCGCCGCAGGCAAGGCAATGCTCGTCGTTCTACATGAGATGGGACCCCTCGCACCGCTTCTCAACCGCGCCGTCGTTCTGCACGAGGGTCGGGTGATATCGGACGGCCCGCTCAACCGATTAGCTGAAGCCCATCTGATCGGCCGACATGAGCACGATGAGCCGGTTGTTGAGCAAGGCTGGCTGGACGGGACGGTTGAACGATGAGTGAGCTGCTCGGCCTGCCATTCATGCAGCGAGCGCTTCTCGCCGCGCTGATCACCGGTCTGATGGCTCCTGCGATCGGCACCTACATCGTGCAACGGAGGCTTAGCCTGCTGGGCGACGGGCTCGGTCATGTGGCGATCGCCGGCGTCGGACTGGCCTTGATCACCGGGCAGGCACCCATCTTGCTCGCCGTCGTGGTGTGCGTTGGCGGCGCCGTCACTGTTGAAATCCTGCGTCAGTTCGGCAAGGCAAGCGGCGACGTCGGATTGGCGATCTTGTTTTACGGGGGACTGGCCGCGGGTGTGTTGATGTCCGGGATCGCCGGCGCCGGCGCCGCTGCCTTGTCCGGTTATCTCTTTGGCTCGCTGACCACCGTCAGCAGCAGCGATTTGATCTTGGTTGGAGTCCTGGCGTTGATCGTTCTCGTCCCAGCGATAGGCCTAGCCCCGCAGCTGTTCGCGGTCTGTTCTGACGAGGATTTCGCCCGCGCACAGGGTCAGAAGGTTCGGTTGTATAACCTGCTGATCGTCGCTCTGGCGGCCGTGACGGTGACGCTGGCGATGCGTACGGTGGGTTTGCTGCTGGTCAGCGCGTTGATGGTGGTGCCTGTGGCCACGGCACAGAATCTTGTGCGCGGCTTCTATGCGGCACTCGGCTGCGCCATGGTCTTGGGGGTCGTCGTTTCGGTTGGCGGCGCAGCAGGGTCGTATTACGCGGACACCGCACCTGGAGCCCTGATTGTCGTTTCGGCGATCGGTGTGTTCGTGTTGACGCTTCCAGTGGCGGCAGTGCTGCACCGACGCCAGCAGGGCGAGTTGGAACTCCCCGAATCAACGGGAGCCGAAGAGGTTCTCCTACCCCATGTCGGCGCCGAGGCCCATCCACATCAGCACGGCCCTGGCTGCGGCCATCCGTACGTACAGCACGGTGATCACACCGACTTCATTCACGAAGGCCACCGCCACGCTCAGCACGCCGACCACTACGACGAGCACTAGGTAATCGGGTTTGGCACGGCTCCGCCGTATCGCCTATCCCGGTTGGCGTAGAGCTCTATCGCTCGCCACAGGTCGCGGCGGTCGAAATCCGGCCATAGCCGATCAAGGAAGACCAGCTCGGCATAGGCGCTCTGCCAGAGCAAAAAGTTGGAGGTCCGCTGTTCGCCAGATGACCGGATGAAGAGATCGACATCTGGGATGTCCGGCTCGTCGAGGAAGCGCCGGAACCGGTCCTCGGTGATCTTGCTCGGGTCCAGCTTTCCGGATGAGGCCAACTCGGCGATGCGCCGCGCCGCGTCCACGATCTCGGCACGGCCGCCGTAGTTGACGCAGAACTGCAGCGTCAGCACGTCGTTGTCGATGGTCCGCTGCTCGGCGTCGATCAGCTCGTTGATCACGCTCCGCCACAGTCGCGGCCGCCGGCCGGCCCATCGCACTCGTACGCCCATCGCGTCCAGCTGATCGCGTCGGCGCCGGATCACGTCCCGGTTGAAGCCCATCAGCCAGCGGACCTCCTCCGGTGATCGGCTCCAGTTCTCAGTGGAGAAGGCGTAGGCCGACAAGTACTTCACACCGATCTCGATCGCACCCTCTATGACGTCGAACAGCGAGTGCTCACCGCGGGCATGACCCTCGATCCGGGGCAGGTTGCGGGCCTTCGCCCATCGTCCATTGCCGTCCATCACTATGGCGACATGGTTTGGCAGCAGGGCGGCGGGAATCTGCGGAGGCCGGGCGCCGCTGGGGTGTGGGAACGGGGCCCGCGGCGGCTGGCGATTGCCTCTGGGCTGGTCCGCGCTCCGCGAAAACCTTGCCATGTCGGGGACAATATCGAGGTGCCGACATATCGCGACGATGCGATCGTGCTGCGCACGCACAAGCTGGGCGAGGCCGACCGGATCATTACGATGCTGAGCCGGCGGCATGGCAAGGTGCGCGCCGTCGCGAAGGGAGTTCGACGTACTTCGTCGAAGTTCGGCGCTCGCTTGGAGCCCTTCTCACACATCGACTTGCAGTTCGCCACCGGCAGGAGTCTGGACATCGTGACGCAGGTCGAGTCATTGGACGCCTTCGGCGAGCCGTTGACCGACGACTATCCCGCCTACACCGCAGGTCAGGTAATGCTGGAAATTGCCGACCGATTGGTCGCCGAGGAGGGTGAGCCCGCCCTGCAGCAATATCTCCTCCTGGTAGGGGCATTGCGGGTGCTCAACGACGGAACTTCAGACGGTCCTCGACCGGCGAGGTTGATCTTGGATTCGTACTTGCTCCGAGCTATGGCGATCGCGGGGTATGCGCCATCGTTCAACGACTGCGCGAAATGTGGGTCGGCGGGACCGCATGCCGCGTTCTCCCCCGCAGCCGGCGGTGTGGTCTGCGAGACCTGTCGTCCGCCCGGTTCGGCCAGACCTGCAGCTGAGACCTTGGTCCTGCTGGGCGCGTTACTGGAGGGTCGCTGGGAAGCCACTCGGGACGTATCCGAGGCCGTAGCCCGTGAGGCGAGCGGCATCACGTCCGCGTTCGTTGCGTGGCATCTTGATCGCAATCTGAGGTCGCTCGCGCATGTCGAGCGTTAATCCCAACTGGCCTCCACCCGATTCTCGACACTTTTACAAGCAGCATCACCCAGCTCGAGCGGCGTACGTGTTCGCGATCGTTCTGCCGTTGATCTTGATCGCACTGCTGGCCGCCCCATTGGGCATCGTCTATTGGCTGCGCTCCGCACCAATGACAGAACCTGGAACAGGGCCATCAGCTAGCACCGCCAACGGTGGCCCGGGCGTCGGTGATCCGTACTTTCCGGATGCGGGCAGCGGTGGATATGACGTGATCAAGTACGAAATCTCGATCGACTGGGATGCGACGACGGCCAGTATGAAGGCCGCGACGAAGATCAGCGCTCGCGCGACGCAGCTCTTGGACTCCTTCTTCGTTGATCTTGCCTTGCAGACCGACCGGGTCCAGGTAAATGGCGAAGAGGCCAGATTTGAGAAGCAGGACTTCCAAGACGTCCGGGTTATTCCGGATGATCCGATCCCGGCTGGCTCCGAGTTCGAGGTAGTCGTCGACTACTCGGGATCTCCGGGAAGTATCGCAAAGGGCAAGGTGCAGCCCTGGTGGAGTAACGGCAGGGAATGGACGGTGGCGGGCGAGCCGGAGAGTGCGGCGTGGTGGTTTCCGTCAAATGATCATCCATCGGATCCGGCGCTCATGGACATCTCGGTCCGAGTGCCGTCGGATCTGCAGGTGATCAGCATCGGCCGCCTCGAGTCACGCGACACCGGCAAGGAGGCGAGCTTTGACACATGGCACTGGATGTCCCGGCAGCCCCTCGCCACATATACGGCATTTGTTGCGATTGGCAGGTATCAGATCGAGCAGGGTGCTGCCGACGGGCGACCGTACCTCTACGCGGTGTCGATGCAGCTGCCGGCTGAATCTCGAAAGAAGGCCATGTCGCAGCTGCGGAAGTCGGCTGCCACGATTCGGGTGCTCGAGCAGATGTTCGGCCCGTATCCCTTCACCGAGATCGGTGGAGTTGTCCCGATTCATCGACTTCAGTTCGGCGGCCTAGAGACTCAGACTCGCCCGGTGTACAACGCGAGTTCGATCTTGAACGACGGCTATGCGCCCGTCCTGATCAGCCATGAGCTGGCGCACATGTGGTTCGGAGACAACGTGACCATGCGCCAGTGGGATGACATCTTCGACAACGAGGCCTATGCGTCCTGGGCGCAATGGGGCTTCGCGGAACGTACCGGAGGCCGGCCGGCGAGTACCTCGCTCAACTTCACCTACGAACGAACCAAGAACGAGCCTCGCTTCTGGCAGGTCACCATGATCGATCCGGGACCTGATCAGCTCTTCAGCACCGTGTACGTCCGCGGCCCGATGGCGCTGCAGGCTCTGCGCAACGTCATCGGCGACGACGCCTTCTTCCGGCTGGCCCGAGATTGGAGCCAACATCCCGGAAGCCGAAGCCTGGAGGAGTGGATGGTCGCGGCCCAGGCACAGACCACTGTTGATCTCCAGCCGTTCTTCGAGGCTTGGATCTACGGCACCGAGGCGCCAGCCCGAACCGCCGAAAACGGCTTCCGCGACTGAGGCTCACCTGCCTTCCACTCCTTCTTC
>JBKPML010000168.1:0-14595 GCA_046732135.1 Actinomycetota bacterium | reverse complement strand
AATTGAGCCGACGATCCGGCCAGCGACGCATTACTCCTACAGCCGAAACTTGCGACTGCACGTACTTCCCCAGCTTGGAACGGCGCCGCTGCGCCGCATTGACGCCGGCATGCTTAACAGCCTGTATGCCACACTGCTCGCGGACGGGAAACAGTCGAACGGCGGTGGCGGCCTGTCGCCGCGAACTGTCCGCTACGTCCACACAATCATCCACCGGGCATTCCGTGACGCCGTCCGCTGGGGACGGATCGCGCGAAATCCTGCGGACGCCGCAGATCCGCCACGCGCGGCGACAGCCGGGCGACCAACCATGACAACATGGACGGCGGAGCAGGTCAGAGCGTTCCTGGCGTACACCGCGGACCATCGGCTGCAGGCTGCATTTCTCGTGCTGGCGACCACCGGCATGCGTCGCGGCGAGTGCCTCGGCCTGCGATGGTCTGACGTCGATCTGACAGCCGGCCGGTGTCGATCATGCAGACGGTGATCGCCGTCAACCACAACGTGCGGATTGGATCACCTAAGACAGTCCGCGGACGCCGGACCGTTTCCCTCGATTCCGGTACCGTCGCAACGCTTCGGGAGCACCGCAAACGCCCGGCGACCGAGCGGCTATTGATGGGCGCAGGCTTCACTGATCACGGACTGGTGTTCTGCCGTCCGGACGGTAGTCCTCTGCATCCAGAGCGGTTCTCACGCACGTTCTCAATCGAGGCGACGCGCACCCAGCTGCCTCCGATCCGGCTGCACGACCTCCGGCACACATGGGGCGACGCTCGCGCTGTCCGGGGGTGAGCATCCGAAGGTCGTGCAAGAGCGCCTAGGTCATGCCAATGTGTCGATCACGCTGGACGTGTATTCGCACGTCACCGAAGGTTTGCACGGCGACGCCGCCGACCGCGTCGCAAAGATCATATTTGGAACGCCCGTTAGCACGCCGTTAGCAACGGCAGGCGGTGGCAACGAGGATCAGCGCCCTCACAAGCGCGAACGCTGTGCGCGAGGGGGGATTTGAACCGGGCGCGACCCACGCTCGTACTGCCTGAATTAGCCAGTTTGAGCGTGAAATGAGCTCCCGTTGACTCCCGTCTCATCCAGTTGGAGCGCGGCACGTGCCACACGTTGTGGCACCGTCTCGATCTCGACTTCATGTCCAACGAATCGAACATTGGACAAACTGTCAGCCTACACAGGTGATCCTGCTGACGACGAACGTCTACCTTGGCAGGAAGGCCGCCAGCACGGGGGCGGCAGCGGTGCTGGAGTTCTTGGCTAGTAGCGTGTCGCTGCTGAGTTCTGGCGTTTCTGTTGGGAGGTTGGTTGCTGGCAGATCCTTCCCCTCTGCCGGACAGGACGGCATCATGCCTGCGCAGAAGAAGCGCCCGGTCAGGTTGACCGAGGCTGATCGTGAAGAGTTGGTTCGGCTGACCACGACCGGGGTGCATCCGGTCTCGATGGTCAGGCGGGCCCAGGTGCTGCTCGCGTTGGACACCTCGGCGGGTGTGGTTGACCGGAAAGAGGTGATCGCGGGTCGGCTCGGGGTTTCCGGAGAGACGCTGCGGCTGGTGGCCAGGCGGTTCGCCGAGACCGGGGGCGACGTGTGGGTCACGATTGCGCGGAAGAAGGCAGAGCACCCGCCGGTGCCCTCCCCGGTGACCGGGGAGGTCGAGGCCCGGCTGATCGCGCTGGCCTGCTCCACCCCGCCGCCGGGACGGGCGCGGTGGTCGCTGCGGCTGCTGGAGACCCACGTCGCGCTGATCGAGGACATCCCGGACCTGGACCACTCCACCATCGGCCGGGTGTTAAAGAAACGAAGCTCCGTCCTCATCTGAGGCGGTGCTGGACGATCCCGCCGCGCGGCAACGCCGAGTTCGCCGCCCGGATGGAGGACGTGCTCGCCGTCTACGCCCGAGGCTACGATCCGTGCCGGCCGGTGGTGTGCATGGACGCGAAGCCGTACCAGCTGCTCGACCAGGTTCGCGACCCGATCCCCGCCACGCCAGGCCGGGACCGCAAAGAAGACTCCGAGTATGTCCGGCACGGCACCTGTTCGGTCTTCGTCTGGGTCGAACCTTTGCGCGGCTGGCGCCACGTCGACGCCCAACCCCGCCGCACCCGGATCGACTGGGCCCGCCAGGTCGAGCGGCTGCTCACCGTGGACTACCCCGACGCCGAACAGGTGGTGCTGGTCATGGACAACCTCAACACCCACGGCATCGCCTCGCTGTACGAGGCCTTCGAACCGGGCAGGGCGTTCGCGCTGGCCCAGCGGCTGGAGATCCACCACACCCCGAAACACGGATCGTGGCTCAACATCGCCGAGATCGAGCTTTCGGTACTGGCCCGGCAATGCCTCGACCGCCGCATCGACAACCTCGACGTCCTCAACACCGAACTCGCCGCCTGGCAGCACGCCACGAACGCCAACCAGCGCATCTGCGCTGCGGATGGGTAGCTTTGGCATGGCCGACAAGACCATTTTCCCTAGTGAGAGGCATATTTAACGATTAAGCTAAACGTTTTAGCTTGCCGATCCGCAACTGGTTCTACCAAATTATTTGATGATCTGTGACGCCGAAGCGCATCTTTTCAGGCATTTTTCCGCAATGAGGGTTGACATCTGAACCAGTTGAGCGCACGATGCAGCAAGGAGCCAAAAGGATAGGGCATCAGAGCTGATGGCGGGACGGGCGACGATCAAGGATGTGGCAGAACGTTCTGGCGTCTCGATCACCACGGTTTCGCATGTCCTGAACCATTTGCCGGGGAAGCGGGTAAGCCCAACGACGCGCGCCCGGGTGCTGAGGGTGGCTGGCGACCTCCATTACCGGCCGAACCGGCTCGCCAAAGGCCTTCGGACCCAGCGCACCCAGATGATCGGGTTCTTGTCGGATCGGGTGACCACCACGCCGTTCGCGGGCCGGATGATCCTCGGCGCCCAAGACGCCGCGACAGATGCGGGGTCATTACTGGTGCTCCTCAGCTCCGGCGATGATCCCGAACTAGAAGAGCGGGAGGTCCACGCGCTTCTGGAGCACCAGGTGGACGGCATCGTCTACGCGCTCTTCTACCACCGGATCGTGACCCCGCCGGCCAGCCTCCGCGACGGGCCAGTGGTTCTGCTCGACGCCCGCACAGCTGACGGCACGATCAGCTCGGTAGTGCCCGATGAGGTCGGGGGCAGCCGAGCGGCAGTGGAGGAACTCCTCGCGGTCGGGCATCGTCGCATCGGCTTCGTCAACAACTGCGACGACATACCGGCCCGCAGCCTTCGTCTTGCGGGTTATCGGCAGGCTCTTGAGGTCTACGGAGTGCCTTTCGACAACAGCCTGGTGATTGAGCGGTCTGCAAACGCAAGCGGGGGCTATTCGGGGGCGATCGAGCTGCTGGGTCGGCCCGAGCGGCCGACGGGGATCTTCTGCTTCAACGACCGGACCGCTATGGGGGTCTACCAGGCAGCCAACGCGCTTGGTCTGGCGATCCCCGACGATCTGTCCGTGGTCGGATTCGACAACCAGGAATCGATCGCCGACAGCCTCTGGCCCGGACTGACGACGATAGCCCTGCCGCACTACGAGATGGGTCAATGGGCAGTGAAAACGCTGCTCGAGCAGATTGAGTCACAACCGCCCTACCCGCCGGCTAACGCCTTGATGTCTTGCCCGATCGTTCGGCGAGGGTCGGTCGCCGCCCCACCAGCCGCCGTTCCGGCACCAATCATCCCGACAAGCGGGTTCGCGCATCGGCCGAGGGTGAATCGAAACCACCCTGACCGCTATGTCGAACCTTAGGGGCCCGCCGACTCCTTGGAGCCGGCGAGCACCCACAAACGTCGAGGGCATCCGTTGCAGCGGACAGTCCCTCGGCCCGGATCTACCGGACCCTTTCCCTATTGGAGGAACTCGTGAAACCACGTCTCACTAGGCGCCTCGCAGCGATAATGCTAGTTGCTGCTGTGCCCCTATCCCTAACTGCCTGCGCAAAGGGAGGCAGTTCCAGCACGTCAGGCAATGAAGAGTCCGGTGGCGGCGGCACGCTGACGCTGTGGACCCACAGCGCTGGGAACAAGAACGAGCTGGCGTCGATCAAGACGATCGTCGACGATTTCAACGCCAGCCAGACCAAGTACAAGGTGGAGGTCCAGGCGTTTCCGCAGGAGTCCTACAACTCGTCGGTTGCCGCGGCGGCGGCCGCGAAGAAGCTGCCCTGCATTCTCGACATCGACGGGCCGAACGTGCCGAACTGGGCGTGGGCCGGTTATCTGGCGCCGCTGGAGGGCATGGACGACGTCTTGTCGAAGTACCTGCCCTCGACCGTCGGCAAGTACAAGGACAAGTACTACTCCTACGGTTATTTCGACGTCGCGCTTAACATGACCAGTCGGAAGTCTGTGCTCAAGAAGTACGGCATCCGGGTGCCTACGGTCGATGAACCATGGACCGGTGATGAGTTCATGGCTGGCCTGAAGAAGATCAAGGACTCGGGCGACTTCGTCAACCCGTTTGACCTGCAGACCGGCAGCACCGGCGAGTGGTGGCCGTACGCGTACTCGCCGCTCCTGCAGAGTTTCGGCGGCGACCTGATCAACCGCAACGACTACAAGTCCGCCGAGGGCGTGCTGAACGGTGACAAGGCTCTCGCCTGGGCTGCCTGGTTCCGCGGGCTGGCAACCGACAAGCTAATGCCGTTGAAGTCCGGCGCCGATCCAGGCAAGGACTTCCTCAACGGCAAGACCGCCATCTTGTACAACGGCTCGTGGGGAGCGGCGGACGGCCGCAAGAAGTTCGGCGACGACATCGTGTTCCTGCCGCCGCCCGACTTCGGCAACGGCCCGAAGATCGGCGGCGCGTCCTGGCAGTGGGGCATGTCCACCAACTGCGGTGACAACACTGCGGGCGCTATGGAGTACATGAAGTTCGCCTCGACCGACAAGTACGTGGCGATGTTCGCCACCTCGGCCGTGGCCATCCCGAGCACCGATGCCGCCGCGGCGACGGTCAAGGGCTACGAAACGGGCGGGGAAAACGACATCTTCCGCCAGCTCTCCAAAGAGTTTGCGGTCGTGCGACCCGTCACACCTGGCTATCCGTTCATCGCGACCGAGTTCACCAAGACCGCTCAAGACATCCTCAACGGCGCCGATCCCCAAAAGGCGCTCGACCAGGCCGTCAAGAACATCGACGACAACCAAGAAGCCAACGGCTTCTTCGAGTAGCCCGGATTCCCGCGGCGGAGGGGGGCCGCCTCGCTCCCCTCCCGCCGTGGCCATGTCTCGTCCTGAGTTAGGAGAGCTGCGTTGTGACCACCTCCACCTTCAAGCCCGCGGTGCCGGCCCAGCCGGCCGCCCCGCCAGCCGCCCCCAAGCGCGCCGGCAGGCGCCCCGGAACAGTCGCCTTCTTGATGTTGGTGCCGGCCGGGGTGCTGATCCTCACCTTCCTGCTCGTGCCAATCGTGCTGACCTTCGGCCTCGCCTTCACCAACGCCCGGCTGATCTCCCCACAGCCGGCCCGATTCATCGGCTTCGACAACTTCGTGCGGCTGTTCGACAGCGACACCTTCTACGCGTCGCTGCGCAACACCTTGGTCTTCGCCATCGTGATCGTGCCGGTGCAGTCGGCGATCGCACTCGGCCTCGCGATGCTGATCAACGTCAAGATGCGCGGAGTCAACTTCTTCCGCACCATCTACTTCCTGCCGGTGGTCACATCGATCGTCGTGGTCTCCATCCTGTGGCTGTTCCTCTACCAGCCCAACGGACTGATCAACGCCCTGCTGGCCAACGTGGGCATCCAGGGACCGGACTGGCTCGGCAACCCGAACACCGCGCTGTTCGCGATCATCGTGCTCTCGATATGGCAGGCGGTCGGCTTCCACATGGTGATCTGGCTGTCCGGGCTACAAACCATCCCCGGTGAGCTCTACGAGGCGGCCTCGATCGACGGCGCCAACCCCTGGCAGCAGTTCGCCTACGTCACCTGGCCCGGGCTGCGGCAAACCGCGATCTTCATCCTGATCACCATCACTATCTCCGCCTTCGCCCTGTTCTCCCAGGTCAACATCATGACGCAGGGCGGACCCCTCGACGCCACCACGACACTGGTCTTCCAGGCCGTCCGCACCGGGTTCCAGCAACAGCAAACCGGATACGCCGCGGCCATCTCGCTGGTCTTCTTCGTTCTGGTGCTCGTCGTCTCGCTGATCCAGCGCTACCTCACTCGCGAAAAGGATGCCCGCTGATGACCGATCTGATGCCCCGCGCCGCCGGCGAGGAGCCGCACGCCGTTCCCGACGACCACCTCGGCCACGTCGCCGACTCGACGCCAGTCGTGCACAAGGCCGGCGAACGCAAGCACCTGGTGCGCAACATCCTGACCTGGATCCTGCGGATCGTGCTGACCTTGGTGTTCGGCCTGCCGCTGCTGTTCATGATCGTCTCCAGCTTCAAGCCCGATCTGCAGATCTTCTCCGACCTGACCTCGATCAAGGCCTTCCTGCCGGTCGGCGACCTGTCGCTGGACAACTACGCCGGGATCTCCGAGCGGGTGCCGTTTGCCCGGTTCCTGATCAACTCGGTGATCATCACGATCTGCACCGTGGCCTTCGGGCTGATCATCAACTCGATGGCCGCGTTCGCCCTGTCCCGGATCAAGTTCCGCGGCCAGAAGATCATCCTCGGCATCATCCTGGCCACGCTGATCGTGCCGTTCGAGACCATGGCGCTGCCGCTGCTGTGGTGGGTGAACAAGCTGCCGTACTTCGACTTCGTCAACGGCTTCACCCAGGGCTGGCTTGACTCCTACCAAGTGCAGATCGTGCCGTTCATCGCCAACGCCTTCTCGATCTTCCTCTTCTACCAATACTTCGACACCATCCCGAAGTCGCTGGACGAAGCGGCAACCGTCGACGGAGCGGGATGGTTCAGGATCTACAGGAGCGTGATCATGCCGCTGTCCGGACCCGCCATCGCGACGGTGGCGATCCTCACCTTCCTCCCGGCCTGGAACCAGTACCTCTGGCCGCTGATGGTCGTACAGAGCGAGGAGCTGCGACCGGTCATGGTCGGCATCGACTACTTCAAGCAGCTGAACGTCTCCTGGGGCCAGCTGATGGCATACGCCAGCATCATCACCGTCCCGGTGCTGATCATGTTCATCGCCTTCCAGCGCTCCTTCATCAACTCCATCGCCTCGTCGGGTGTGAAGGGCTGAAAAGTGTTCAGCCTCCCCGAGGCTTGGGTGTGGGACTTCTGGCTCGTCGACGACGGCCAGAAGTACCACCTCTTCTTCCTCTATGCCTCCAGAGCACTGGGCAATCCCGACCACCGTCACTATCGGGCATCGGTAGGCCACGCCATCTCCGACGACCTCACCCGGTGGGAAAGGGTGAGGGACGCTCTGGTCCGCAGCGATGCTCCAGCATTCGATGATCTGGCCACCTGGACCGGATCAGTGGTGCGTCACCCCGACGGCAAATGGATGATGTTCTACACCGGCGCCACACTCACACCCGCCGGAAACGTCCAGAAGATCGGCAGCGCCGCCTCCGACGACTTGATGACCTGGCGGCGAAACCCGAACAACCCCCTCCTTCAGGCCGATCCGCGGTGGTATGAGAAGCTCGCCGACGGGATGTGGCCCGACGAGGGCTTCCGCGACCCGTGGGTCTTGCCGGATCCGAATGGAAACGGCTGGCACATGCTCATCACCGCCAGAGCGAACCACGGGCCCGTCGACAACCGGGGCGTCATCGGCCACGCCTGGTCACCGGACCTTCAAGTTTGGGAGCTACAGCCCCCGCTCAGCGATCCCGGCCAGGGATTCGCCCAGATCGAAGTCGTCCAGACGGCTCGGATTGACGGGCAGGACCTCCTCATGTTCTCGGCCCTCGCCAAGGACATGTCGCTACAACGCGCCCGCGGAACCACCGGGGGAGTTTGGGTTGCCAAAGCAGACACGCCGCTTGGGCCCTTCGACATTCTCGGTGCCCAGCAGCTAACCAACAGCGACCGATACGTAGGCCGGCTCATCAACGACCGACAAACCGGTCAGACCATATTCCTCGCCTTCCGCCACGACTCTCACGACGGAACCTTTGTCGGTGAGATCGCCGACCCCCAGACAGCCCACTGGGACGGCAGCCGCGTGTGCCTCTCACCGATCGTTACCGAACTGAGCGCATGACCGTCCAGCGGAACTCACGAGAGATGCGTCTCGGCGCTCACGATGTGGCTCTGCAGCCTCCGGCCCATCGGGTGCGGAACTCATCGCTCCGGGTGGCGAGCTCGCCAACAAGGTCGAAAAAGTCGTGGTTGTGTGGGTCGCGCCCGGCTTCGACGCGCCCCAACGCGACGGTGCTGTTGGCGGCTTCCTCGCAGTCGGGGTAGAAGTCACGCGCGCGTGGGTCGAGGAAGGTGAATGACACAACTCACCGACGCGCCCTCCAAGATCGAGATCCAGGGAGGTCGCTACCCCGAAGCCCTCGAGGCGCAGACCGACCTGTAACAGACTGTGCGTCACGGGCCCATCCCCGCGTCATACACCTCAATGGGCTCGCCCGCACCTTTGTGTGTCGACGTCGCCGACCGACCCCGATTCTCTTCAACCAGTGCAGCGATTCCGCTCTCGAAGAGCGCAAGCGAACACACCTGGTGCACGGGGTGCGGGGTACGTGACCGTCGGGCGTCCTCTGGGCGCCTTTGGTTGGTGTGACGATGAGCTTGCACAAGTTGTCGGCGGGGCACGGCTATGACTATCTGATCCGTCAGGTGGCGGCGCTGGATGCGACGCATCGGGGCCGGACGGACTTGGCGAGCTATTACTCGGAGCGTGGTGAGGCGCCGGGTCGGTGGGTCGGTCGCGGGTTGGCCGGCGTCGACGGCCTCGGCGTCGGGGATGTGGTGACCGGGGAGCAGATGCGGCTGCTGTTCGCCGAGGGCCGCCACCCGCTCGACGAAACGTCGCCAGACAGTGGTCGGGTGCTGGCGCTCGGTGTCCCGTACCGGCCGTCGACCGGGGAGCAGCCGTTCCAGGCGGCGCTGCGGGCCCGGTTCGCCGACCACAACACAGCCCTGGGCCTTCCTCGCCGTGCCGCCCTGCCAGCGGAGGTACGCGCGCGGCTGCGCGGGGAGCTGGCGACCGAATGGTTCCGGCAGCAGGAGGGACGTGACCCGAAGGGTGACCTGGAGCTGGCCTCAGCGCTGACGCGCTGGTCACGGCCCGCGCCGACGCCGGTCGGGGGGTACGACCTGACGTTCTCCCCGGTGAAGTCGGTGTCAACGCTGTGGGCGATCACCGACCTCGCAGTCGCCGCCCAGATCGAGCAGGCCCATCATGCCGCAGTCGCGGCCGCGCTCCACTTCCTAGAAGATCACGCTCTGTATACCCGGGAGGGTACGGGCGGGGTACGTCAAAGGGACGTCACCGGGTTGGTCGGCGCCGCGTTCACCCACCGCGACTCCCGCGCCGGGGACCCGGACCTTCACACCCACGTCGCGGTCGCCAACAAGGTGCAAACCCTGAATGGAAGGTGGTTGTCGATCGACGGTCGCATCCTGCACGTCGCGAAGGTCGCGGCGTCGGAGACCTACAACACCGCGCTGGAGCACCACCTCGCCACGGTCCTTGGGGTGCGGTTCGCCGAACGGCCCAGGGCCGATCGGTCGAAAAGGCCGGTCCGGGAGATCGTCGGCGTGGAGCCGCGGTTGAACCAGCGCTGGTCGGCTCGGCGGCTGGTCATCGACATCCGGAAGGCCGAGCTCGCCGCCGACTTCGCCCGTGATCACGCGCGGCCGCCGGGTCGGGTGGAGATGCTGCAGCTGGCGCAGCAGGCCACACTGGAGACCCGCGAGCGCAAGCACGAACCCCGCACCCTCGCCGAGCAACGCGCGGTGTGGCGGGCCGAAGCAGTCGACACGCTCGGCGGACCGGAGCGGATCGACGCGATGATCGATCAGGTGTTGAGGCCCGCCGCCATGCCGATGCCGGCTGCCACGCCGGTGTGGCGGGCGCAGACGGCGGACCGGGTGCTGGCCGCGGTGGAGGAGCATCGGGCGACCTGGCAGATCTGGCATCTGTGGGCCGAGACCCAACGGCAGCTGCGCAGCGCCAACATTCATCCCGAGGACGCCCGAGACGTCGCCGCGTCCGTGGTAGAGGAGGCGGTCGCCCGGTCCGTCCAGCTCACGCCCATCGACGATCCCGCTGATGTGCCGCCCGATGCGCGGCGGGCGGATGGGGCGTCGGTGTTCACCGTGGCCGGCAGCACCCAATACAGCTCCACCCGGATCCTCGCAGCCGAGCAACGAGTTCTGGACGCCGCCGCTCTCACCGATGGACAGGCCCTGCTACCCGCCGCGGTCGACCTCAGGCTGTCCGAGGCGGAGGTTACGGGCACCGTCCTGGATGCTGGGCAGAAGCAGATGGTGCGGACGGTGGCGGCGGACCGCCGCCGGGTCCAGCTGGTCCTCGCCCCCGCCGGAGCGGGCAAGACCACCGCTCTCAAAGTCCTCGCCGAGCTCTGGACCGCCGGCGACGGCCATGTTCTCGGGCTTGCCCCATCCGCCGCTGCGGCTGCCCAGCTGGCCGAGGCCACCGGCATCACCGCCGACACCCTGGCCCGGCTCACCTGGGCACTTGACCACCATCAAGCTTTGCCGGATTGGGCCGACCGGATCGGACCCAAGACTTTGCTGCTGATCGACGAGGCCGGGATGGCCGACACCCCCACCCTGGATACCGCCATCGGCCACACCCTGAGACACGGCGGGCGGGTGTGCCTGGTCGGCGACGACCAACAACTCGCAGCGATCGGCGCCGGCGGCATCCTGGCCGACCTCAACACCGCGCACGGGGCGGTCCGGCTCACCCAGCTGCACCGCTTCGCCGATCCCGACGAAGCCGCCGCCACCCTCAAGGTCCGCGACCGCGACCCCGGGGCCGTCGACTTCTACACCGACCGGGACCGGATCAAGATCGCCGACCCGTCCGGTCTCCCTGACCGGCTGCTGACCGCTTGGCAACATGATCAACGGCAAGGCCTCGACTCCCTGATGTTGGCGCCGTCTCGTCGCAAGGTCGCCGATCTCAACCAACGGGCTCGAGCCGCCCGGCTCGCCGGACAACAGCCCGCGTTGGAAATCGACCTTGCCGACGGCAACCGAGCCAGCGTCGGCGACCTGATCATCACCCGCCGCAACGACCGCCGCCTCACCACCGGCCGCGACTGGGTCCGCAACGGCGACCGCTGGACCATCACCGCCCTCGACCCCGACGGCGGCATCCATGCCACGCATCGCCGCACTGGCAAATCGGTCACGCTGCCCGCCGGCTATGTGCGAGAGGCGGTCGAGCTTGGATACGCGACCACCATTCACGCTGCCCAAGGCGTCACCGCCGACACCACCCACGGACTGGTTGATGAGCTGATGACTCGAGAGCAGCTGTACACGATGGTCTCCCGCGGCCGGACCGCCAACCACCTCTATCTGCCGGTCGGCGGCGACGGCGACCCCCACGGCATCGTCCAGACCGATACCCAGGAGCCCACCGCAGCCGACGTGCTGGAGCGGGTCCTGTTCCGCAGCAGCCTCGCCGCCTCAGCGACCACCGTCCGCCGGCAGGAACAGACCACGGCCGCGGTACGGCGGCGTCTCCAGGCGCCCGGCCACACACCTGACCCGGCCCACGGATGGCCGCCCGCTGGCCGTGGCCCAGCCGCACCCGGATGGTAGAGGTCCCAATCTGTTGATCATGATATTCGGCGGTCGCCGGGCCAGACACAAAGGAGACTCGGCCTCCCCGCCTATTAATTGTTTGGTCTCCGGGTCGGCGGTCAAGGGCGGCTTCGCCGTCCTACGGATTCGCTTCGCTCACCCTGGACCGCCGACCCGAAGACCAAGATCGGCTGGTCATCGGGGAGGCCGAGAAGGAGCGGTCGCACGTCGTCACCGGCAGAGTGGGGAATGAGCCGCTGGTGATCGCGCAGCAGCCTCGGCATTCAGATCGACGGCGCGAACCGGCCCGACCGGCAAGCGGACGCCAGCGCGTCGATACTCCGCCGCGCGCGTCTGCGCACTGTCCCGGGCGACAGTCCGAATTCGGCCGCCGTCCCCGCCAACGCCGGCACCGACATCAGACCCTGTCCGCTGCGACAGACTGTCCGGACGCCCAATCGATCCGTCTGCTCCACCAGTGAAGTGAGCAGGAGGCGATCGCCAGATTCGATCAGGCCGACCTGCACGCCCCAGGACAGCACGTCGATCAGCTCCTCGTCGGGCGACACCTGCCGGTGCCGCTGTTGCTCCGGCAACCCGTCTGTCGGAACGGTTCGCCGCTCGGCCCACGATGGTCGCTTCAGCGCTCCTTCCCGGGCGACGGCGGATCGCATGTTCGCCAGCACGTTGCCCGCGACCTTGCGGTGCCGCCACCAGGGGAACTGCCGGATCTCCAGCCAGAGCTGGCTGGCGACCAGCGCATCCGTCTCCGGGCCCGCCGGCGCCCGTCGGGCCACGGCATTCGCGCCGGGCAGCAATGCCCACGCCACGACCCATGCCGCTGGCTGGCAGTCGCCTCCCGAGGACGAGCCGATCCGGACCAACGCATGCAGCACCTCGTCCGCGGCGTCGATGCCGACCACCTTCGACCAGGCCGGAAGCCCATCGACCCCTGGCGCCAACGCCAGCCGTGGATCCTGCTCGACCCAGTCGAGCCACAGCTCCCGAGCGTCTGCCAGTCCCTGCGCCAGGTCCACTACACCGAGTTGTTCCACCACGCTCAACGCTCCTGCTCCTTCCGCGCTTTTCGCCGAAGGTCGCAGAGCTACGTCACCTGGGCCGTACCCCCAACACCGATCTGTGGGGTACGTCTCGGGTTACTACGACATCACCCCTCCGCAACTCGCGTACCCCCGAAAGGCGAGGACGTCGAGACCGCCACGGGCAATCGCCGTGTCTTTCAGTGGAGTATGAGGTCGAGCCAACTCCCGGCGGGTGAGCCGCGCCAGCCGCCTCAGCAGCAACCGCTCATGACCATCGACGAGGCTGCGACGTACCTCAATGTGCCCGCACGCTGGGTCGCTGATGCGGTCCGGCAGCGAAAGGTCCGCTGCACGAGGATCGGCAAGCACGTCCGATTCCGGGTCGAGCATCTGGACGAGTTGGTCGCCGCCGGCGAGCAGCCGGTGACGTCGGACGTGATCCCGGTCCAACGCAGCCGCACCCGGTCGAAGCTTTGAGCCGTCACGGCATCGGCATCGGCCGGATGGTGCCACCGGTGAGCGCCGTGTCGATGATCCGCGAGATCAATTCGTCGCCTGCCGGCAAGAGATGGCCGTAGGTGTCGATCGTCGTGGTGATCGACTCGTGGCCGAGCCTGGCCTGGATGTGTGGCAGCGGCGCACCGCCGGCAATCAACCACGCGACATGGGTGTGCCGCAGATCGTGGAACCGGAACGGTGCGAGGCCCTCGGCGGCCATCGCGGTCATCAGCTTCCGCCACACGTGGGTGTAGAAGTCGCCGTTGTGCAGCGGCAGACCGGTGCGGCTGGTGAACACGAAGTCGTCAGCCGCCCGGCCGTCCATCCTCGCGTTGAGCAGCGCGACCACGGCTGGGGCGATGGTGATGGTCCGTCGGGATCGCGGTGTCTTCGGATTCCCGAGGTGGTGGTCCCGCATCGTATGTTTCGCCTGCAACTGCCGGGACAGCCAACCCGGGGTCTCGGTCGCGTCATCCTCGCCGTTGCGCTTCCACGCCTTGTTCACCCGCACCGTCCCGCGATCCAGGTCGACGTCCCCGACCCACAACGCGCTGATCTCGCCGAACCGCAACCCCGTCCCTGCCGTCACGGCCAGCACATCCCCGTGTCTTTTGGCCAGCCGCACGGCGGTCTCCAGTTCCCGCTCGGTCAGGAACCGCAGCTCGGGCCTCGACTGCTTCACCCTCGACTGCTTCGGCGCCGTGCCAATTGCCGGGTTGGCGGCCAGATAGCCACGCTTCACCGCGTACGCCAACACGCCGTAGACGAGACCGTGGTAGTTCGCCTTCGTCTTCAGCGACCGATCCCACTCGATCAGCCACATCTTCAACTGCGCCTCGCTGATCGCAGTGACCGGCCGCGCAAAGGGCCGAGCACCCCGCACCGAGGTGCGCGCGAGCACCTGAAGTTGACCGAGGTAGCGCTTGCGCTGCCCCGGCGACAGGTCGACGATCTGCCGGACATACTCCTCGCCGATCTCCTCGAAGCTCGGTGGAGCCGTCATGGGGTCGGCGACATCCGGCGGCCGGATGAACCCCTCACCCTTCACCCAGCCATCGGGCCACAGCTGGCCTGCGGCCTCGACCATCCGCTTGAAACCGTCCGCGCGAGCGAGATTCTGTGCGTCCGAGCCGGCGCCGAACGTCTCCCACACGCGGGTGGCGTCACGGGCGCCCCCGGGCCGCCAGAACACCCGTACTGTCAGGCCGCCATCGGCGCGCCGTCGATGCTCAATCCATGCCATGCCAGGGCCTCCGAACTGAGTCGGTGCCACCCTGGTGCCACCATGGGCCCTGAGGTCCTGCCGCGAATTCCATATAACCCCAGGTCAGGCCGGGGTTCGTA
>JBKPML010000167.1:0-27096 GCA_046732135.1 Actinomycetota bacterium | reverse complement strand
GTTCATGCACGCGAACTCGGCTTGGCTCGTTGACCACATCCCAGGGGCAGAGCTCGTTTGGCGCGCGGGGGGCATGCCAACCCAACCGACGACGCCGAGGCAAGGCTGTTCGGATGGCTGGGACACGGCGTCGATCCAGCGCCTGGCCGATCCGCGCCCATTCGGACAGCTACCACCGTGGGTGGATCGCCGCCCTCAGTCGCTCGTCATACAGCTGTTCAACGGCTCCGAGAAACCGCTCACCGAGCGGGGCCAGCTGCCCGGCCGCACCGTTCGATTGCACCTGCTCAACCGATCTCGCGCCCGGTATCACCGTCGTTACGCCGGGCTGCTGAACCACCCAGGCAAGCGCCGCCTGGGCCGGTGTTACTCCTTCGCCGAGATACTCGGCCACTAGCCGGCTGAACTCCTTGGCGGCCGCGACTCCGGTCTCGTAATCCACTCCGGAGAAAGTTTCCCCGACGTCAAACGACTCGCCGTGCCGGTTGAAGTTGCGATGATCGTTCTCGGCGAATTCGGTCGATGCCGTATACCGGCCGCTGAGCAGACCGCTAGCCAGTGGCACCCGGGCAATGATCCCTACACCGGCCTGGTGCGCCGCCGGGAGGACATAGTCCAAGGGCTTACGGCGGAACGCGTTGAGGATGATCTGGACCGTCGCGGTGCCGCGGCGGGAAATGGCGGTCAGCGCCTCGTCGCAGGTCTCGACACTGACGCCGTAATTTGCGATGGCCCCATCGTCGACAAGCGTGTCCAGAGCGTCGTAAACCTCATCCCTGGAGTACAGCTGGGTCGGTGGGCAGTGCAGTTGCACCAGGTCGAGCTGATCGACACCGAGATTGCGTCGCGACCGTTCGGTCCAGGCCCGGAAGTTAGCCAAGGTGTAGTTCTCAGGACGCTGCTCGACCCGGCGGCCCATCTTGGTGGCAACAGTGATCACAAGGTCGGGATTGTTGACAAGAAATCGCCCGATCAGCCGCTCACTGCGCCCGTCGCCATAGACATCGGCTGTGTCAAAGAAGGTCACACCAGCTTCCACTGCTGCTTCCACGATGGCCAGCGCGTTCTCGTCGGAGACTTCGCCCCAGTCCGCACCGAGCTGCCACGTGCCGAGACCAATTATTGATACTGGACGCTCAGTACGTCCCAGAATGCGTTCTTCCATGGTCGAACCATAGGCGGCCTAGGCGGCGGGCTCCAGGAGAGCGTCGACGAAGACCTCGGGGTCGAAGGGAGCAAGATCATCCGGGCCCTCGCCCAGCCCCACCAGCTTCACCGGAACGCCCAGCTCACGCTGCACCTGGATGACGATGCCGCCCTTGGCTGTGCCATCCAGTTTGGTGAGGACGAGGCCCGTGACGTCGACGACCTCTGCGAAGATCCGCGCCTGTGCCAAGCCGTTCTGCCCCGTTGTAGCGTCCAGCACTAGTAGCACCTCACCGACCGGCGCCTGCCGCTCGATCACTCGCTTGACCTTGCCGAGCTCGTCCATCAGTCCGACCTTGGTGTGTAACCGACCGGCAGTGTCGATCAACACCACATCGACTTCCTGCTCAATGCCTGCCTTGATCGTCTCGAACGCCACACTGGCCGGATCCGCGCCTTCGGCACCCCGCACGGTGGGGACGCCGACCCGCTCGCCCCAGGTTTCCAACTGATCGGCAGCAGCCGCGCGGAACGTGTCGGCGGCGCCCAAGATGACATCCTTGTCTTCAGCCACGAACACTCGAGCCAGCTTCCCGACAGTCGTCGTCTTCCCGGTGCCATTGACTCCTACCACCATGATCACGGCAGGCTGTTCCAGCCGGTCAGCGGCCAAGGCGCGGTCCAGACCTGGGTCGACCAGCTTGATCAACTCCGTACGGAGGATCGACCTTGCGGTCGCCGGATCTGAGACTCCTTCGACACGAAAGGTGTTTCGCAGGTTTTCCACGAGCTCGGTTGTCGGACCGACCCCGAGGTCGGAGGTGATCAAGGTTTCCTCGAAATCATCCCAGGTGTCGTCATCAATCCGGTCCCGGCTCATCAGCAGCAGGAGGCCGCGGCTCAGGGCGTTGTTGGATCCGGCCAGCCGTCGACGCAGCCTTGCCAGACGGCTCTGAGGCGCCTCGGGCCGCTCGACCTCGAGGAGCTCGGGCTCGACAATCTCCGTTACACCGTCGAGCTCGACGTCCTCCTCCAGTTCGGGACGGGGCCCGTGGGCTACGCGGGTCGATGAGCCGGAGCCATCGCCGTTCTTGACCGCCGGCTTGACCGCGCGACTGTCCGGCCTCGATTCGAGCTTGGCTGCGTCCCGGCCACGAGTCAATGTCGCCTGTCGCCGGATGCCGGCGACAACGCCGACGACGATGAACGCCGCCAGAATCACCCCACCGATGACCAACCAGAGTGTCGTTCCATCCACCCCGACATCCTAGGGGCGCACGCCGGCCCGCCCTCTTTTGCGCGAACTGGATCCGGACGCTCGTCTAACTCAGTGCTGGAGTCCGGAGTGGATGAATTTTTGGAATCTCTCCGGCGGCTCACTATCACCATTGAGGTGCTCTGCGGCGCGGGCGAACTTGGTTGCCAGCTCTGGCGCGCGGTCACGCCCACGGCCCTGCATACCGAACGCAACCAGACCGACGATTCCCGCGGCGACGCCGAGAATGATGATCATTGAAAAGATGATGACGACCATGAGGAGGAACATGACGGTTGCCTTTCGGACAGTGTGAACTCGTCGGTCCCGGGGAAGGAACTGCCGCGTACAGGTCCCTTCATCTTCTTCAATCTGTCAAGGCAACGCCATGGGTGAATGCTTTCGGTTTGATCACGATTCGGTGATGGACGGCCCTGCGACTTGATCGTTCGGAGACGGTCGAGTTACGCGACGGACTCCACTTCCCGAAGGCGCTGCGAGATCACGGTAGAGACGCCGTCGCCTCGCATGGTCACGCCGTAAAGGGCGTCAGCGATCTCCATAGTGCGCTTTTGGTGGGTGATTACCAGAAGCTGGCTGGAGTCGCGGAGCTCATGGTAAATCTCGAGCAGCCGGCCGAGGTTTGTGTCGTCCAGGGCCGCCTCCACCTCGTCGAGGATGTAAAAGGGACTGGGCCGCGCCAAAAACAGTGATACCAGGAAGGCGACGGCCACCAGGGATCGCTCTCCGCCGGAAAGCAATGAGAGCCGTTTGATTTTCTTGCCCGGTGGGCGGGCCTCGACCTCGACTCCGGTAGTGAGCCAGTTGCCAGGATCGGTCAACACCAGCCTGCCTTCGCCACCGGGAAATAGCCGTGCGAATACTCGCGAGAACGCGTCCGCAACATCGGCATAGGCCTCGGCAAAAACCTGCTCGACCCGGTTATCGACCTCGGCGATGATGCCGAGCAGATCGGTCCTGGTCTTGCGCAGGTCCTCTAACTGGTCGGAGAGGAAACGATGCCGCTCTTGGATCGCGTCAAATTCCTCTAGAGCTAGCGGATTGATCTTCCCCAAGACGGCTAACTCGCGTTCGGCCGTACGGAGGCGCTTCTGCTGGACGTCGCGTACGTACGGCATGGGATCCGGGCGCTCGTGGTCAGCAACCGGCGTTCCGTCCGCGCCGACCAGGACAGGCACCAGCTGGTCAGGGCCATATTCGGCGGTTAATACATCCGGCTCCAGACCGAGGTCAGCCCTTGCCTTGTCGACAAGGGCATCGACCCGCATCCGCTGTTCGGCTCGGGCGAGTTCATTCCGATGGGCGCTGTCGATGAGCGACTCGAAGTCAAGGGTCAGGGTCCGCACGCTTGCCCGCGCCGTGGCCAGCTCCACCTCAGCCTCCGCACGGCCCGCCTCGGCGGCACCCCTCTCGGTAGACGCAAGCGCGAGCGAGCTGGCGACCCGAGCGGCCAGGTACCGCGCTCCGGCATGGACGGCTCCTGCGATCTTGGCTTCGCTGATGCGTCTTTGCCGTCGACTGAGCGCTCGAGCTCGGGCCTGACGCTCATCGTCAGCTGCTCGATGCAGCGTGTCCGCACGGCCCGCGAGCGCCCTCACCCGCTCTTCCACTGTCCGCAAAGTAAGACCCGCATCCATCTCATCGCTCCGAGCGAGCCTGACCTCCTCCGCCAGCTGATCTCGTACGGTCGGATCTGGGTCAGCCCCGTCAGCGGTCTCTGAAGCGACGGCGAGCCTATGGTCGAGGTCGGCCAGACCCTGGACGTCCCGATCACGGGCCGCCTCTGCTTCGGCGATTGCCCGCCGCATCCGGTCGGCTTCAGCGGTGGCCGACCGGGCGGTTGCACTGAACTGGGCCAGCTCCTCCGCGACCGCTGCCATCGCGGCGTCCGACTCATGCAGACGGGCCAAAGCTGCGTCCGCCGCCTCGGTGGCCCGCCGGTGAGACGCTTCCAGCTGGTTCTGCTCGAATCGCAGCCGTTCGCAGACGTGATTTGCCTCGTTCAACCGCTCCTGTGCCTCCTCCAAGGCGGCGTGCGCCTCGATGAGACTCGGTACAGCGGATGAACCACCAGCCGCGTAGTGGCGGCTGAGCAGGTCCCCGTCGAGCGTCACCGCGGTGAGGTCGGGCAAGGAATCGACTAGGGCGCGGGCGGCCGGCACGTCGGACACGATGGCGACCTTGCGGAGGGCTCGACGCACGGCGCCGGCTAGCTCCGTGGGCACGTCGACGACGTCAATGGCGTAGGTGGTGTCGGCCGGCAGAGCCGGCCACTCGTCGTCTTCCGCGCCGGCGCCGCTCAACAGCAGGCCGGCTCGACCCAGATCCGCCGCTTTCAGGTGGTCGAAGGCACCCAGCGCAGCATCCATCCCGGCCACCGCAACGGCCTCGGCAGCAGCTCCGAACGCCGTTGCCACCGCGGTCTCGTATCCGGGCCGTACGCTCACTAGCGCCGCCACTGAACCCAGTAGCCCGTCCACCCGATCGCTGGCCGCGAGCAAAGCTGACGATGCATCCTTGCGCTGCAGGCCGAGCTGCAGAGCATCGACCCTCGCGGTCAGGCCTGCTCGCTCCTGGGCCGCAACCTGCTCCTCACGGTGCAGGCGCGCGAACTCGGCTTCGACCGCCTCAAGGGCGGTGACCGCCGACTCGTGCTCAGCGTCGAGACGGATCTCTCCCGCGTCCATCCCGGCGATCGTGTTCTCCAGCGCGGTGAAGGCGCGGGAAGCCTGGGTGGCCCGGGCATCGGCCTCCACCTGCGCCGCGGTCAGCCGGCCGATCTCCGCAGTTGCGGCGTCGGCCCGGCTGCGGAGCGAATTGACCTGTCCAGCCAGTCGAGCCAAGCCCTCACGCCGATCCGATGCGACGCGAAGTAAGGCAGCCAGTCGGTCCTCTTCAGCCGCATGCGCGTGCTCTCGCTCCAGCCGGTGTGCAGATGCCACCCTTAGCGCCTCCCGTTTGGCGGCAACCTCGGTGGCCATCTCGCGTTCCTGCGCAGAGATACTCCCCGCTTCCCGCTCCAGCTCATCCGGGTCACGCCCGAACCGGAGTTCCCCTGGATCCTCGTCGGCGTAACGCATCCGCTCGGCGGCGATCGACAGCGTGCTGGCCACGCGCTCGCGGAGCGCAGCGAGCGAATACCAAATCTCCTGCGCAGCGGTGAGCCGAGGCACTGCCGCACGGAGCGCCTCCTCGGCTGTTACCTCGGCGGTTCGGGCTGCGTCCAACGCAGCCTCCAGCGCCAGGCGACGATCCCGGGTTGCCTGCTCGTCGGCGAGGTCGGACTGCAGAGCCAGGTTTGCCTGAACCAGGTCGTCTGCAAGCAGCCGAGCGCGCGCATCTCGCGCCGCCGCCTGGATCATGGCGGCTTTGCGGGCAACCTCGGCTTGTCGGCCGAGTGGTTTGAGCTGCCGGCGGATCTCGGCAATGAGATCGGAGAGCCGGTTGAGATTCCCCTCACAGGCCTCGAGCTTGCGGAGCGCCTTCTCCTTGCGTTTGCGGTGCTTGAGCACTCCAGCTGCCTCTTCGATGAAGCCGCGCCTGTCCTCCGCTGAAGCTTGGAGGATTGAATCGAGCTGGCCTTGGCCGACAATGACATGCATCTCGCGGCCGATCCCGGAGTCGCTCAACAGGTCCTGAATATCGAGCAGCCGAGCAGTATTGCCGTTGATCGCATACTCGGAACCGCCATTACGGAACATCGTCCGAGAGATCGTCACCTCGGCGTAGTCGATTGGCAGTGCCCCGTCGGAGTTGTCGATGGTGAGCACCACCTCGGCTCGGCCAAGTGGCGGCCGACCGGAGGTTCCGGCGAAAATGACGTCTTCCATCTTGCCGCCGCGGAGAGTCTTCGCCCCCTGCTCACCCATCACCCAGCTCAGCGCATCGACAACGTTGGACTTGCCGGATCCATTCGGTCCGACGACGCAGGTAATCCCGGGCTCGAAGCTCAGCGTTGTCGCTGAGGCGAACGACTTGAATCCGCGTAGCGTCAAGCTCTTGAGGTACACCCTGGGCCTCTCGGTCTGCCAGAATCTCAGCGGAAGTCCGCCCGCGGGAAGGCGACTTCAATCTAATGGCAGAAGGCCGCCATACGGCCGTGCACGCGCCGGGCGCTACTCGGAAACTGGCGCCTTGGGTGCTGGGGCGGCCACGGGCGAGTGTTCCGGATCAAGTTCAACCGTGGCCGAGCCCGCGACTGAGTGCGTGCCGCGCACGGCGGAGAAGGTCCAGATCTTGTTGAGCACGAACGAGATCGGTAGCACGATCGCGATAGTGATCAGCTGCGCCCAGTAGAACCGCGTACGGAAGCCAGTTGAGTTGTCGAAGAATGTCGTCGAGAGCGAGAACGGCGAGCCGGGGTGCATCAGGAGGGTCAAGATGCCCAGACCGACCAGCTGCGCAAGCACGCCGACTGTGAGGAACGGAAGGTACTCCGACAGCCAGCTGGCGTGGGCGGCGCTGCGGAAGGTCCAGAGGCGATTTAGTTCGAAGTTCCAGAGGTTCGCAACCAGGAAGGCAATCGTCGAGAAGACGTGATACCAGCGGATGTTGAAATCCGTCAGTGGCAGGTCAAAGAAGACCGCGTTCTCATCGGGCCCCAGCTTGTTGCACATGATGGTGACGAGCATGTTGACGAGCACGCCGGAGGCGCCGACCAGTCCGAACCGGAACAACAAGCGCCAGTTGTGGGCATGGCGGACGAAGATGAAATGGCGGATGCGATCAATGATCGAACGAGCATACCGGCCTACTCTTCGCGAGCATCAGCTGATCGCGCGAGCGTAGAGGATCGACCCTTCCCGAGCGACGAGGATCGACCCTTCGCGAGCGAAGAGGATGGAGTGCGTTGGCAACGCGGGCAGCGGTAGGACGAGCGGTTCATGAACGGCTCCCGTACGATCGGCGTTCCGCAGCGGGGACAGGGCCGACCGTCCTGGCCATAAACAGCCAATGCTCGATCAAAATAACCGCTCGATCCGTTGACGTTGACATAGAGCGAATCAAACGAGGTGCCGCCCTCCCCCAACGCCGAGCGCATCACTTCGGCGGCGTGACTAAGCAATTCACGGGCACGCGCGGCCGACAGCGTCTGGGTGGCGCGCGCATAGTGCATCCGCGCCCGCCACAATGCCTCGTCGGCATAGATGTTGCCGATGCCGGAGACGAGCTGCTGGTCTAGCAGCGCCCGCTTCACTCCGGTACGTTTCTGCCGCAGTCGGCGAGCGACGTCAGCTATCACGAACTCCGGGTCGAACGGATCAAGGGCGATGTGCGCGATCTCTGCCGGCAACTCGGCGCCGCCCGGAGAGAGGGATAGCCCGCCGAACATGCGCTGGTCGACGAATCGCAGTTCGGGTTCGCCGTCAGCGAAGCGGAACCGGATCCTTGTGTTGGGGACATCAGGGATATCCGAGCGCTCCAACCGGAACTGACCGCTCATTCCGAGGTGTGCCAAAAGGGCGTCGCCATCAACAAAAGGCAGCCAGAGGTACTTTCCCCGTCGCCGTGGTTCGGTGAAGGTGCGACTCGTTAGCGTTGCCTGGAAGTCGTCACTCCCGGGGAGATGCCGTCGCACCGGACGGGGGTGCAGGACCTCAACGTCGGCGATCGTGCGTCCAGCGATTGCGGTTGCAAGCCCTCGGCGAACCGTCTCAACTTCGGGTAGTTCGGGCACGCGCCTCAGCGGGACGTAGGGCCAGAGCTGTTGCCGCCGCCCTTCAACGCGGCGAAGGCGATCGACGCGGCGTTCTGCTCCGCTTCCTTCTTGTTGCGGCCGGCTCCGGGGCCGTAACTCTGTGTATCGATTCGGACCATCGCCGAGAAGGTCTTGGCATGGTCGGGCCCCGACTCCACGACCTCGTAGGCCGGCACGCCGAGCCCGCCCAATGACGCCATTTCCTGGAGCGACGTCTTCCAATCCAGTCCTGCGCCACGGGTGGCGACATCGGCCATCAGCCCGTCGAAGAGGTGGTGGATCAGATCTCGAGCCGCGGCGATGCCGTGCTGAAGGAAAACCGCGCCGATGACCGCCTCCATGGTGTCGGCCAAGATCGACGACTTGTCGCGCCCGCCGGTGGCTTCCTCACCACGTCCCAGGTGAATCACTGCACCTAGATCGAGGTCACGAGCCACGTCGGCCAGGGCCCTAGAGTTGACGACCGCCGCCCGCAGTTTGGCCAACTGGCCCTCGGAGAGGTCGGGATAGGACACGAAGAGGTGTTCAGTCACCACGAGGCCGAGTACGGAGTCTCCGAGGAACTCCAGCCGCTCGTTCGTCGGCAATCCGCCTCGCTCGTAGGCAAAGGAGCGGTGAGTTAGCGCACGATTCAGCAGCTCAGGATCAACGCTCATCCCAAGCTCAGCCAGTAACGCTCCGGCCGGGAGGCGGACCGGAATCGCCGACTGCCCGATCAGGATGCCAGAACCTGTCGACGCGCTGTGCGCGGCCCATACTGACCGCAAGCCGGGCACGCCATATGTGGCAGGTGCTTCTCGCGGCAGGCGGGGTTCACACAGGTGACTAATGCTGGCACCGACGTCTTCCACTGGGAACGACGATGTCGAGTGTTGCTCCGCGACACCCTTCTCTTGGGAACGGCCACGATTGTGTTTCCTCCATCTCCTAAGTTCTGCCGAGAATCTTCAATGTTACTGGCTAGTTACATCGTAAGATTTTGCATTCACACCCTCAAGAGCCCGCAGTTTCTCCCATCTGGGATCGATCGCAGGGTTGTGTGCATGGTTGGGCTCCTTGTTGAGGTCAGCACCGCACTCGGCACATAAGCCGCGACAATCCTCCCGGCACAGCGGCTGGTATGGCAGGTCGATCACCACATCGTCGCGAAGTAGTGGTTCAAGATCCAGCAAGTCGCCCTCAAGCCGGCTGACTTCGTCCTCAGTGGCGTTTCTGTCCGGGTAGGCGTAAAGCTCCTGAATGTCGATCTGCTGCTGGCCGGAAATCTCGACCAGGCACCGCACGCACTCTCCCCGGAGTTGGACGACAGCCGTTCCGGTAACTAGCACCCCTTCGATCACCGACTCCAACCGAAGGTCAAGCTCCACCGGCGATTTCGGCGGCACGCTGATCACCGCGGTGCCAAGGTCCGCCGGTGCTTCGACGGTTGAGCGAACCAGCTTCATTGCGCCAGCCTGACGGCCGAGCTCGTGGGTATCGAGCACGAGACCTGATCGAGGGTCGGGCGAGCGACGCGGCGAACTCATCGATCCTTCCAAGCCGTGCGGGCCGCCGACGCCGACGCGACCGGCCGTCTTACGTTACCGGTGGGGGCCAGCAAGATCCAAGCACAGGAGCGGAACTGGTTCAGCCTTGTCCAGGGATTGGCGTCCTCAATCGGGAACAACCGGTGTCGAAGGCGGCCGTGACCCGTCGAGCCCGCTGCGTTCAGCAAGTCGAGACCTCGCCGTCTTGACCTGGCTCGCAGTCTTGTGCAGCACCGATTCGAAGCCGGCCATCCTCGAGTCGATAAAGGCATCGGTTTCCCGGCGCAGCGCCGCCGCCTCCTGTTCGGCGTCGGAGCGCAGCCTCTCCGCCAGCTGCTCGGCGACCCGGACGACCTCGCTGTGCTGCGCCAGCCGTGCAGCGTGCTCTCGGGCATCGGCTAAGATGCGCCCCGCCTCGGCCTCGCCCTCGGCAATCTTGGCCTGAGACCGGTCGAGCACATGCTGAGCTTCGGCGATCTCGTCTGGCAGGTTCTCGATCAGGTCGTCAATGGCGGCGAGTACCTCTCCGCGATTGATTACACACGACGCCGACATCGGCATGGACCGTGCGTTGACTATCAGGTCGCGTAGATCTGCCAGCATCTCCTCAGCGGTCTGGCGATCGGCCATGGAACTCCCTTATTGACAATTCTTTTGCGACTGCTGTGCCTCCGAAGGTCGCTGCCCCGAATGTAACCATCGAGGCAACGGCGAGAAAGTCAGGGTGACTTTCTCCCTCGCCGTTCGGCCACGCGGCGGTGAGTGCGCTCGGCGATCGGTGCAGGAAGGAAGGCGGTCACGTCTCCGCCCAGTCCGGCTATCTCCCGAATCAAGGTTGAGGACACGTACGACCAGCGCGGCGCCGTGGGCATGAAGACGGTGTCCACACCCGAGAGCTCACGGTTCATCTGGGCCATCTGGAGCTCGTAGTCGAAGTCAGAGACCAGCCGAAGCCCCTTGACGATGGCATTGATCCCATATGCGGCACAGAAATCAACGAGAAGCCCGTCAAACAGGGCGACCGACACGTTCATCCACGCCGCACACGCCTCGTTGAGCATCTCAACCCGCTCCTCGGGGGCGAACAGAGCGTTCTTCGAGATGTTGTTTCCGACGGCTACGACCACCTCGTCGAAGAGCCGACCCGTTCGCTCGATCACGTCGAGATGCCCGTGAGTCACGGGATCGAAAGATCCGGGGCAGACTGCTCGGCTCATGACCCTCCTTCCGCTGCCGGAAGGTTATCGGCGATCCCGAATTCGAGGACGGTTTCGCCGTATCTTCGCGACCAGCACTGCCCTATCGCGTCCGGCCAGACCAGCGCCGGCGACCGTCGCGAGCGTTCGACTACGACCAGACCGCCTGGAGTCACCCAGCCCTTTGCCACAATGCAGGACAGCACCGAGCCCACCTGCTGGCTGCTAACGTCGTACGGCGGGTCTGCAAAAACAATGTCGAACGCATTTGGTGGCGCCCTGCTGACCAACTCCTCGACTCGAGCTGTACGGACCTCAGCCCGCAGGTCGAGATCTGCCGCGTTACGTGCAGCGAGGGCCGCGAGGCCCCGATCCGCTTCCACCAGCAACACAGGACCAGAGCCACGGCTCGCTGCCTCCAGCCCGACCGCACCCGAGCCCGAATAGAGATCGCAGAACGCGAGGCCAGATAACGATTCCTCCGTCGTTTGGCCGCCTGCACCGGCCCACGAGGCAAGCGCGGCGAACAGTGCCTCCCGGACTCGATCGGTTGTCGGCCGAGCAGCCCGACCGGACGGTACGGCCAGGCGTCGACCGCCCGCCGAGCCGGCGATGATCCTCATGTTCGATCCAGCCACTCTCCGGCAGCCTGCATCTCGACCCGGGTGACCGCATCGGACAGCGCTGGATCAGACAACTCCGGGTCGTTGGAAACGCAGCGCTCGGCAAGATCACGTGCCTGGGCGATCAGGTCGGCGTCGGCCAGCACGCGGAGCAATCGAAGGCTAGATCGGGCCCCAGACTGTTCCGAGCCCAGCACGTCCCCTTCCCGCCGCTGCTCCAAGTCGATGTCAGCCAGCACGAAGCCGTCCCGCGTTGCGGCTACCGCTTCGATGCGCGCGCGGGCGAGCGATTCCTCCGATGCACCCGAAACCAGCAAGCAGATGCCGGGATGGGAACCGCGGCCGATACGGCCTCGCAGCTGATGCAGCTGAGAGATCCCGTAGCGATCGGCATCACAGATGACCATGATCGATGCGTTTGGCACGTCGACGCCGACTTCAATGACGGTCGTGGCGACCAGGACGTCGGTCTGGCCGGCCGCGAACCGTCTCATAATCGCCTCCTTCTCCTCCCCGGCCAACTGGCCGTGCAGGAGTTCTACCCGCAGCCCCGCCAGTGGTCCGGCTATGAGCTCAGCGAAGAGATCTTCCGCCGCAACCGCCGGCTCCAACTCGTCCTTTTCCGACTCCTCCTCCTCATCCCAATCCAGGTCGTCCAAGCGTGTCCCCGCTCCTCTCGTGGGACGCTGTGCGGGAGCATCCGAGGCAGAAATGCGCGCGCAGACAACGTAGGCCTGGCGACCGGCCCCCACCTCCTCAGCCACCCGTTCCCAGGCTCTTGCCACCCACGCCGGATTCCGCTTGGCATCAACAACGACGGTTGTGACATCCGCCCGGCCTGCTGGCAGCTCGCGTAGCGTCGATATCTCCAGGTCCCCGAACACCGTCATTGCCACTGATCGCGGAATGGGCGTGGCGGTCATCACCAAGACATGTGGACGAGTGGCAGCCTTCGCCGTAAGTGCCGCGCGTTGCTCGACCCCGAACCGGTGCTGCTCATCCACGACGACAAGTCCGAGGTCGGCGAACTGCACGCCCTCGCCGAAGAGCGCATGGGTGCCGATGACGATTCCCGCCTCCCCTGAGGCGATCTTGGAGAGAGCGTTTCGTCGTGCGGCCGCCGGTGTCGAACCAGTAAGCAGGACGACTTCGGTGGCCTGCTCGGCCGCTGCCAGCGTGCCGCCCTCGGCGAGGTCGCCAAGCAGCGCGGCAATCGACTGAAGATGCTGGCCGGCAAGGACTTCAGTCGGGGCCAGCAGCACCGCCTGACCACCGGCGTCGATCACCGCCAACATGGCACGCAGCGCAAGCACCGTCTTCCCTGACCCCACCTCACCTTGGAGCAGGCGCTGCATCGGTCGCGGCCGGGCCAGCTCGCCCATGATTACCTCACTGATGTCCAGCTGGCCGTCGGTGAGTGTAAAGGGAAGCCTGGCGTCAAAGGCGTCCAGCAGCCCACCGCTGCGACAGGGTCGCGGAACGGCTGCATTGCCTGCAGCATCGGCCCGCCGGCGAGCCATGGTCAGTTGCAGGCCGAACGCCTCATCAAACCGCAGCCGCTCGAGCCCCGGTGAGATGTCGTCGGGGCTCTCCGGCAAGTGAATAGCTCGGAAGGCGGTCAGCTGATCGAGGAGTCCGGCCTCGTTGCGGATCCAGTCCGGCAGCGAATCCGGGCAACCGGCAAGAGTGTCCAGCGCCATCTGTATGCAGGCTGCAATCGTCCAGGTCCGCAGTTTGCGGGTCGCCGGATACAACCCGACCAGGCCGTTCTGGCCGGCGGTGGCAAGGCCGACATTGGCCTGCGACCCTCCGATCACCCGCCCTTCGGAGTCCAAGATCACGAAGTCAGGATGTGCGAGCTGCAAGCGAGAATTGAACCGGGTCACCTTCCCGGCGAAGATCCCTCGCGAACCCGGCGCAAGCTGACCCTCCCAATAGCGGATCAATTTCGGCTGGCCGAAGAAGGCCAACGTCAGCTGTCCGCGCCGGTCAGTGATGGTCGCTTCAAGCCGCGACTTGAAGTTGCCGGCCCGACGGCGGCCAGCCAGCTCCGGAGATGTCGACATGTTGAATGACTTCGTACCCGCGACTTCAGCCATCACCGCAACCTCCTCGCCAGCAGTGAGGGTCGAGAGGTCACTGAGCTCGGTGCCAGAGAAATAGCGCCGAGGCAGGTGGTGCAGCAGATCGGAAACCGTCCGGATACCAAGCGGCTCGAACAGCTCGCCAGTCTTGGGTCCGACGAGACGGTTCAGCGGTTGAGCCAATCGCCGGTACGGCTCGCTGCGCCAGACGGCGCCCGCGGCCATCGTCACTCCAGTCCCACCATCAGCAGGTACGGGCGCTGGCCGCCGTGCAGTATCTCCACCTCCAAGGCTTCAACGGCTCCCTGAGCTCGGCCGGCAAGCTGGTCGGCCAACTCCGGCTCAGCGTCGGCACCGGTGATCAGAGTTAACAACTCGCCATCGGTGGCCAGTAAACGCTGGACCACCCGCCAGCTGACCTCGGTCACATTGTCGCCGACCTCGACTACGTCGCCTTCCACCATGCCGAGAACATCGCCAGTGCGGCACGTGCCCGCGGTGGTCATGGCGGGGCCCTCAGCAATGGTGACGCCACCATGCCTGACATGACCAGCTGCCGCACTCATGGCTCCGACGACGGAATCGAAGTCGGCAGTCGGATCGTGCACCGCTAGCGCAGCGAGGCCGTGGATCTCGGCAGCCGACGGAATCACCGCGAACCGTCGAGCGGAAGTCTCCGTCACAAGAGACGTCGCCGACTCGTAGCTGAGTAAGCCATTTGGCAGCACAACGACGTCGCCATCTGCTTGTGCGACGGCCATCTTCAATTCCTGCACCAGGTCGTGGTCTCGAGCGGGGCGAATCGGCACTCCGCCCAGCGCGTCTACCGCATCCGCGAGCCCGTCACCGGCCACCGCAGCAATGACTGTCCGACCCTTGGGGGCAAATCCATTGAGCGCTGTGACACGAATACGGCTCAGTCGACCGAGGTCAAGCGCAGCCTCGATCGCCGACCCGGCGTTCGACAGGTGCGCGTGCACCTGCGCCACCGCGGAATCGCCCACGACGAGGACGCTATTGCCCAGTTCCGACAGTTGCCCTCGAAGCTGATCGAGACTGGTCGGAGTGGCGCCCTCGAGGGCATACATCACTTCATACTCGGCGGTCAATTGCCGAGGTCCATGCGCTACCCGCGATGGTCGCTCTGCGGGTAACGGCAGCGGCTGGGCCGGCTCGCCGCCGAGCACCTCGACCAGGACATCGAGGAGCAGCACAAAGCCTTGCGCACCCGCATCCACCACAGCCGCATGCGCTAGGACCGGCAGTTGCTCAGGCGTCCGGGCAAGAGCCGAACGAGCTGCGACCTGTGCAGCCTGGGCGACCGCGAGGATATCGCCTGGAGTACCCGACGCCATTGCTTCGGCCGCCTCCGCGGCCGTTTCGGCCACAGTCAAGATCGTGCCGGCCACCGGGCGTGCCACCGCCCGGTTCGCTGCAGTCGACGCCGTACGAAGTAGCCGAGACATCAGCGCACCCGGCTCAAGCGCGTCGAGCTGCAGGTAATCACGCTCCAGAGCCCGGCAGACGCTGATAAACATCTCGGCCACGATGGCGCCTGAATTGCCGTGCGCCGAAAGGATCGCTGCCTGCACGACCGAATCGATCTGATCGGCCGGTCCCACCGCATGTGACTGGAGGCCGTTTGGAGCACCGGAAGGAAGTGCGTCTGCAATGCCGGCGAGTGTCAGTTCCAGATTGGATCCCGTATCGGAGTCGGCCACCGGAAAGACATTCATAGCGTCCAGCGCGGGCGCCGATTCAGCCATGATGCTTCGTCCGCGACGCAACCAGAAGGTCAACGCCGGCCACACGTCGCTACTTTATCCAGTTGCTAGCAGGATGCCCTTGACGTACGCGGCCTGGCCGACGTGCTGCATGCTGTCGTTCACCACGCTGACCAGCCGTACCGCCAGAGTGACCGGCGGGTCCCAGCGCACGTCGACGATGCGGTCCAGATCGGTTTCGGTGACGGAGCCGACAAAGTCGACCGCCAGTCCATGCGCAGCGTCGAAATACTCACCGAGCAGACCGCCGCTCACCTGCACAGACTGGGCCTGCTCGACGCTTTGGCCGTAGCCGATCGCCCGAACCGGAAACGGTAGGCCGAACCGATCGGCCCAGCCTTGACCCATCCAGAGCTGCTCCGAGCCCGCGACGTCGGAAACGTGATCATCGATGAGGCGGCTGACGTGCCAGATCAGCCAGCCGATGGTGTTCGCGCGCGGAGCCACCGGCGTGGCCAGCTGGTCGTCGCTCACGCCGCCCAAGACGTCGTGAATAGTCTCTTGAATGCGCCCGAAGGCGTCGAGGAGGAGGTCGCTCGCAGTTGCCATGCGACCGGACGGTACTCCGCCGCTGGCGTTTTCGCCCGAGACCCCGGTTCAGGTACGCTAGCTCGGTTGCCCCGTGGCGGGCTGACTTATTCGATCGAGCGGAAGTGAACTCCAGTGGCTGCGGTGTGTGACATCTGCGGAAAGCACCCAGGCTTCGGCCACAATGTGCCCTGGTCGAAAAAGAAGACGAACCGGCGCTGGGATCCCAACATCCAGCGCGTCCGGGCAACGGTCGGCGGCACCCCTAAGCGCCTTCACGTCTGCACGTCCTGCATCAAGGCCGGCAAGGTCACGCGCTGACTTTGCCGTGCGCTCGCGCATTTTTGTGTGCGCTCGCGCCCTTAGCCACCCGGCACCTATGTCCGCTCGTGCGCGAGCGTCGGAAGATCGCGCGGTGCCGTCTGGACGAGCGAGTCGAGCGGGCGCCAGCTGCGAGCGAGTGAGGAAGACGGCGTCATTCAAAGCGCGATCGCGCGAGCGCACACCAAAAACTAGGTCTGGATGACGACGGGGATGATCATGGGTCGGCGTCGGTGGGTGTCGCTGACCCATCGACCCATCTGGCGGCGGATGACTTGCTGAAGCCGGTAGGAATCGTCGACGCCGTCCGCGAGCGCCTCCTCCAGCGCCGCAGTGATCATCGGCCGTACGGCGTTGAAGACCGAATCGTCCTCGACGAACCCACGAGCATGGATGTCCGGTCCGCTGATGATCCTCGAGGCGTGAGTATTGATCACCGCAACCACGGAGATGAAGCCTTCTTCGCCGAGGATCCGGCGGTCGGTCAGCGACGCCTCGGAAATGTCCCCAACGGTGGTGCCATCGACGAAGATGTAGCCGCTGTCAATCTTGCCGACGATCCGCGCTAGGCCGTTCTCCAGGTCAATCACCGAGCCGTCCTCGGCAATGATTGTTCGGTCTCGGGGCACTCCGGTGGCAATCGCGAGTTCACCGTTGGCAATCAGATGTCGCGCTTCACCATGAATAGGCAGCACGTTGCGCGGTCGGATCAGGTTGTAGCTGAAGAGCAGCTCACCTGCACTTGCATGGCCTGACACGTGCACCAGGGCGTTTCCCTTGTGTACGACGTGTGCTCCCAGCCGGCTCAGACCGTTGATGACGCGGTACACCGAACTCTCGTTGCCCGGAATCAGCGAGCTGGCGAGGACGACGGTGTCGCCGGGCTGCAGCGATATCACCGGGTGTTCTCGATCGGCGATCCGCGATAGGGCCGAGAGAGGTTCACCCTGGGAGCCGGTCGAAATGATCACCACGTCTTCGCGTCCGTAGTCATCGACGTCCCGCAAATCGATCAGGGTGTCGGGAGGCACGTGCAGATAACCAAGGTCGCGAGCGACTCCCATGTTCCGGACCATGGATCGCCCGACATAAACAACCTTCCGTCCGTGCGCAACGGCCGCGTCCATGACCTGCTGCACCCGGTGCACGTGCGACGCAAAGCACGCAACGATGATCCGCTGCCGGCTTCGTGCAAACACCCGATCGAGGGCCGGAGCGATGTCTCGCTCGGGAGTAATGAAGCCGGGCACCTCAGCGTTGGTCGAGTCGATCAGGAGCAGATCGACGCCCTCCTCGCCGAGACGGGCGAGCGCGCGTAGGTCGGTGATCCGGTTGTCAAGCGGCAATTGGTCGAGCTTGAAGTCACCCGTGTGCAAGATAGTTCCACTTGGTGTCCGGACCATCAGCGCCAACGCGTCGGGAATCGAATGGTTGACGGCGAGAAACTCAAGATCGAATTTGCCCAGTTGCACCCGCTCGGAGTCTGTGACCTCGTGCTTCTGCGTGTCGCGGATCCGATGCTCGCGAATCTTCTCCTCCACCAGAGCCAAGGTGAGTTTCGACCCGACGATCGGGATGTCGGCCCGCTGGCGGAGCAGATATGGCACGGCTCCGATGTGGTCCTCATGGCCGTGGGTAAGCACAAGCGCCGTCACATCGGGCAACCGATCCGCGATGGCATCGAGACCAGGCAATATCAAATCGACGCCTGGATGATCATCTTCGGGGAAGAGCACCCCGCAATCGATCAGCAAAAGATCGCCACGGTATTCGATCGCGGTCATATTGCGGCCGATGTCGCCAAGGCCACCGAGTGGTGTGACCCTCACTGTGTTCTCGCCGAGCGACGGAGGAGGTTTCAGGCTCGTGACGACCACAGCCGACAAGGCTATCGCCCGGGCCGCGGGAAGGTCGGCCCTATGGCATGAGCTAAGAGGAAGTCCGTGACCGCCTGCTCGGGGGATCAGGTAGCCACGGACTTCGCTATTAATTGTCTCCTGCAAGTCCCGGAAAATCGTGAACCAAAAAGTGTGATCTAGGTCACATTGTCGCCTGGTTACCATCGTGCTCTGTGACGCCCCCGCCATCAGCTCCAACACCGTCGGCTGCCGAGTCCGTACGGCTTGCCTGGCCTGACGAGGCGCACGCGATAGTTGGAATTCAGCGGAGAGCCTGGGCCACCCAACCCCCAGAGATTGCCGAAGCATTGCTGGGTTCTATCGATTTCGCTGACATGGCCGAGTCGTGGCATGCGGCGATCGTTCGTCCGCCGCAGGCGCGCTACCGAGTCCTGGTTGCGGTGGAGAACGACCGGATCGTCGGGTTTGCAACTACGGTGCCGGGGGAGGACCCGGATCTCGACGAGGCAACGGACGGGCAGCTCGGAGAACTCGAGGTCGACCCCGCAGCGCAGCGCCGCGGACACGGGTCACGCCTATTGAACGCCTCGATCGACACGCTACGTGCCGATGGATTTACCCGGGCCGTTTGCTGGATCTCGGCTAGCGACGATGCCCGCCGCGCTTTCCTGCTCAACGCTGGTTGGGCCGCGGACGGCAGCTGGCGAGAGATCGGCACTGAAGAGGCGTCCGTGCGGCTAAAGCAGGTCCGGCTGCATACCGACTTAGGCTGACTCAGCCGGTCAACGGCACTTGGTCCGCAACGACTCCAACGCGCAGAGAGTTCTCCTCAGCCGCGACGGAAGAAAGCCCAAGCCCGAGTGGCAGCCCTGTTACCGGGATGGGCTTGAGCACTGCCCGTAACAAGGCCTCAGCGCTGAACTCCGGCAAATTCACTCCAGCCACGGTGATCTTGGGGTCTGAAAGCGAAATCTCCTGCTTCTCAGCGTCCAATTTTGGTACGCCAGTGATCTGGGCGACCACGCTGCGGCCAAATATGGTGGTGGTCGATTCGGTGCGGATCCGACCCTCGCCCGCGTAGGAAAGCGGCATGTTGGCGACACGTTGGAGCGCCGCATAGTCAACGAGACCAGTACCTTCGATGTGCGACGCCGTCATGGTCTGGAACCAATCAGTCGTAGTTGTGTCGCTAATGATCAGATCAGCATGAGCAATGGGCAACGCACTGTTGTTGGTGGTCCCAAGATCATCCGCTACCACGTGCACTTGCTGGACATTGCGCGTCGCAAGCTGCGTAAGGAACGGAGAGCCTTCGATGGTCACTGCCGGTGGCGCGGGAGTAGCGAACGATTTTTGCAGCTGTGCCGCAATCTGTCCTTCAACCCGCTGCCTCGCCCAACCATCGGCGGCGTAAAGCCCGGCGACCACTAGTCCGGCCAGAACGACAAGGACGATCAGGAAGGTCAGTCCCGACCGCCGCCTCGACATTGGCGGATCCTACAAACCCAGCACAGTATCGATGCCGACGGTGAGCCCGGGCCTGGAGCCGACGGCACGGATGGCCGCGATAACGCCCGGCATGAACGAGATCCGATCGAGCGAGTCATGACGCAGAGTCAGGGTTTCCCCCTCGGTACCGAACAGCACCTCCTGATGCGCTACAAGTCCGCGGAGCCGCACCCCGTGCACTCGGATGCCGTCAACTGAGGTTCCCCGCGCGCCAGGCAGCTCCGAAACAGTTGCATCCGGCGGAGGCGGAAGCCCAACAGCCTCTCGGGCCGCGGAGATCCGGCGCGCTGTAGAAGCGGCCGTTCCGGATGGCGCGTCGGCTTTATTTGGATGATGCAGCTCAATGATCTCGACGCTTTCGTAGAACCGCGCGGCCTGTTCGGCGAAATGCATCATCAGGACGGCGCCGATGGAGAAGTTCGGGGCGATCAGAACACCAAGGTCCGAGCGCGCCGCGAGCTGCGTGCGGATTCGGTCCAGCTTCTCGTTGGTGAAGCCCGTCGTGCCGACCACCGCGTGGATGCCGTGGTCGATGCACCATGACAAGTTGTCCATTACTGCATCCGGATGCGTGAAATCCACGGCAACCTGAGCCGCCTCGGCGGCGCTCCGGTCATCGCCAAGATCGATCGCCGCAATAAGGTCTAACCCCTCGGCCGCCCGGACAGCCCGGCAGACCTCATCGCCCATCCGTCCCCGAGCTCCGAAGACCGCAACGCTCAGATCGCCCGCCACCAGGTTCCTTCCTCTCGCCCGGCCCAACCTATAGTGCGGGAGGCAAAGTTAGCCTGCGGTCACCACGCGCTCAGGCCGGGCGTCAGACCCCTTGCCGCTGAGGCCCATATGTTCCCCGGCGTCGGTCAGCACCTCGGCCATGAGATCGACTATCTCGTCCAGCAGAGCTCGATCGCTGATCAAGGGCGGCGCGATGTGGAAGACGCTGTCCCCTCGATCGTCGAGCCGCGCGATCATCCCTACCTCGCGAAGCCGGCGCGGAAGATAGCCGCGAAGCAGCCGGTCGCGATCAGCTTGATTGAACCGGCTGTTGTGATCATCTTTGACGAGCTCCACGGCCCAGAAAAAGCCCGCACCCCGAACATCACCGACAATCGGCAGGCCGCGCAGGCCCTCCAAGCGCCTGCGGAGGTGACCTTCAAGGGCGCGGACATTCTCCAGCACTCTGTCGCGTTGAAAGATCTCAATGTTTTTCAGCGCGACCGCCGCGCTTACCGGATGCCCGCCAAACGTGATGCCATGACGGAACAGCCGTCCTGCGGTGATCAGCGGTTCGACAACATGCGATCCGGCCAGCACTGCACCCATCGGGGCATAGGCCGAGGTCAGTCCCTTGGCCACACTGATCAGGTCCGGAACGATGCCTTCCCGGCCGATGGCAAACCATTCACCGATGCGGCCAAAGCCGGTGATCACCTCATCGGCCATCAGCAGCGTCCCGTAACGGTCGGCCAGCCGCCGTAGACCCGCCCAATAGCCTGGGGGTGCCACGATGCAGCCACCAGCGTTCTGCACCGGCTCAGCGATGATCAACGCCACCTCGTCCGGCCCAGCATCGATGATGGTCCGCTCGACCTCGTCCAGCAGCCGCTGGCAGAAGGCTCCGGGATCATCGCCGTCTGTGGCGCGGAAGGCGTTGGTGGTGGCGACGCGCCGCACATCGATCGGCGGCGGGCCGAAGTCATCTTTGAAGCGGGCAACGCCGGTCATCGCCAACGCACCCAGGGTCACACCGTGGTAGGCAACTTCACGCGCGATCACCTTGGTGCGGCGAGGTTGTCCCCGCGCGATGAAGTGTTCGCGAGTTAGCTTCCAGGCCGCCTCGACCGACTCCGAGCCTCCGTCGGTAAAGAAAACCTTCGCGTCAGCGCCTGGGGCGAGCCCAGCGAGCTTCTCGGCAAGCTCAATGGAAGCCGGGTGGGCGGTGGCCCAGTTGGTGTTGAACGGCAGCTCAGCGAGCTGGTCGGCAACGGCGATTGCCATTTCATCGCCGTACGAGTAGCCAATTTGGGCGCAGAACAGGCTGGATAGAGCATCGATGTAGCGCTTGCCCGTTGTGTCGAAGACGTACGGGCCCTCCCCCCGCTCCAGCACCAGGAGTTCGTCGATCTCCTGCGGCGCGAAGTGCATCATCAAGTGCTTGCGGGCTGAGACCTGCAGCTGCTCGTGTCTGGTCATCGCGCTCATTGAGCCGCCCCCTAGACCTCGGCCGGCTCCTCAACCACCGGGATCAATGACAGCTTGCCGCGATCGTCGACCTCGTTGATCTCGACCTGGATCTTCTGGCCGACGTTAAGAACGTCCTCGACGTTCTCGACCCGGGAACCGCCGGCAAGTGGACGCATCTTCGATATGTGCAGCAGCCCATCCTTACCGGGCAGCAAGGACACAAAGGCGCCAAATGCGGTGATCTTGACGACCGTGCCGACGTACCGCTCACCCTTCTCCGGCTGGGTGGGATTTGCGATCTGGTTGATCATGGCCCGAGCGGCTTCGGCCTTGTCTCCGCTGTCCGCGCCAACATAGATCGTTCCGTCGTCCTCGATAGTGATCTCGGCGCCGGTGTCGTCCTGTATCTGGTTGATCACCTTGCCCTTTGGACCGATGACCTCACCGATCTTGTCGACCGGAATCCTTAGCGTGATGATCCGCGGAGCGTAGATGCTCATCTCATCCGGCTCGCTGATGGCCTCAGCCATCACATCCAGCAGTGTTTCGCGCGCAACCTTCGCCTGCTGCAACGCCCCCACCAACACCGTTGCGGGGATGCCTTCAAGCTTGGTGTCGAGCTGCAGCGCGGTAATGAAATCGCGGGTGCCGGCGACCTTGAAATCCATGTCTCCGTAGGCATCTTCGGCGCCGAGGATGTCGGTCAGCGCAACGTAGCGAGTCTCGCCGTCGACGGTGTCTGAAATCAGGCCCATCGCGATGCCCGCCACGGGCGCATGTAGCGGTACACCGGCGTTGAGTAATGAGAGCGTCGATGCGCAGACCGAGCCCATTGACGTGGATCCGTTGGAGCCCAGCGCTTCGGAGACCTGCCTGATCGCGTACGGGAACTTCTCCCGGTCGGGCAGCACCGGGAGCAAGGCGCGCTCGGCCAACGCGCCGTGCCCGATCTCCCGCCGCTTTGGTGAGCCAACCCGCCCGACCTCGCCGGTCGAATACGGGGGGAAGTTGTAGTTGTGCATGTAGCGCTTGCTTGTCTCGGGCGCGAGCGTGTCGAGTTTCTGCTCCATGCCGAGCATGTTGAGCGTCGTCACACCCAAGATCTGAGTCTCACCGCGCTGGAAGAGCGCCGAGCCATGCACCCGAGGCACGACGCCTACTTCTGCCGACAGCGTGCGGATGTCCGACAATCCGCGACCGTCGATCCGTACCCGGTCGCGCAGGATCCGCTGCCGGACCACCTTCTTGATGACGGCACGGTATGCGCCGACGATCTGGCCCTCGCGGCCCTCGAACTGCCCGGCAAGCCGCTCCACTACCTGCTCGCGAAGGGCGTCCGAACGCTCCTCTCGAGTGTGCTTGTTGGCGATCGACATGATCTCGGTCAACTCGCCCGTCGCCGTCTCGGCGACAGCGTCGTACACGTCGTCGGTGTAGTCGAGAAAGACCGGGAAGTCAGCCGTCGTCTTGGGGAATCGAGCTGCCAACTCCTCCTGCGCCTCGCACAACGAGCGGATGAACGGCTTAGCGGCGTCCAGGCCCGCGGCCACAACGTCCTCGGTTGGCGCAGTCCTGCCCTGAGCCACCAAATCCAACGTCGACTCGGTCGACTCGGCCTCCACCATAGCGATGGCCACATCGCCGTCGGGGAGCACCCGTCCGGCAACCACCATATCGAAGGTGGCCTCCTCGAGTTGATCAACATCGGGAAAGCCCACCCAGCGATCCCGGATCAGCGCGACCCGCACGCCGCCGATCGGTCCGCTGAAGGGCAAGCCAGCTAGCTGGGTGGACAGCGAGGCCGCATTGATCGCAACGACGTCGTACATCTTGTTGGGATTGAGCGCCATTATGGTGACGATCACCTGGACCTCGTTCCGCAGGCCCTTCACGAAGCAAGGACGCAACGGGCGGTCGATCAGCCGGCAAGTGAGGATCGCGGCCTCGGTTGGCCGGCCCTCTCGGCGGAAGAAGCTGCCGGGAATTCGCCCTACTGAGTACATCCGCTCCTCGACATCGACGGTCAATGGGAAGAAGTCGATGGCTTCGCGGGCCCTGGCTTGTGCGGTGGTGGCGGACAGCAACATCGAGTCACCGTCCAGGTAAACGGTTGCTGAACCGGCGGCCTGCTGAGCGAGCAGACCCGATTCGAAGCGAATCACATGGCGACCAAGGTCGCCGTTGTCGATGACGGCTTCAGTGAACTGAAGGTCGGGTCCCTCCACGGGAACTCCTGTTCTGCCTGACGCTGCTCACAGTGCAGGTCGGCTGTTGCGGATTGCATCCGCCCACCAGATGCGTCGCTCGTCGGCGTCTGTGGCACGAACTCGACCTTCCGCGTCAGGTACACGACGCGATCCCTGACTTCCAGGCCGGTCTTCGATCGAGGTCCGCGGGTCGGCGTTGATAACCGCCTCCCGAAAACCACTACCGAGGACCGAGCCCTTCGGCGGTCGAGCACGTGGGAGCAATCTCGAACTCAAGATGGACTATGAAGTTGTGGGCCTAGCAAGTACAACTGCGGCGGCCCATCGAGGCTGGCGAAGCCAGCCAGAACCGCCAAAGACGTCAGCGGCGAAGGCCGAGACGCTCGATCAAGGACCTGTACCGTTCGATGTCGGTCTTGGCGACATAGTTGAGCAGCCGCCGACGTTGACCGACCAGAAGCATCAGTCCACGCCGGCTGTGGTGGTCGTGCTTGTGCTCCTTCAGGTGCTCAGTCAGGTGCGCAATGCGCTTGGTGAGGATGGCGACCTGGACCTCCGGAGAACCGGTGTCGCCCTTATGGGTGGCGTACTTCTGGATGGTCTTCTTCTTCTCTGCAGCGTCGATCGACACTCAGCTCTCCTCTCGGTTTCCCGTTGCGCGGCGCCCCCGACCTCGGATCAGGAGGTTCACCAAAGTTGGTGCTGGGAGCTCTTTCGAGTCCGCGGCCGATCAAACGGCGACCCAAAGGTTACCAGCGGCCGTTCTAGAACGCCCAATCTTCACAACGCATTCAGGCAGCGTGCAGTATGTGCCGGGCCTGCTCCACATCGGCATGCATCTGTTTGACCAACGACTCCATGCCCTCGTACTTCACCTGACCGCGCAGCCGAGCGTAGAAATCGATGCCGATTGGCACCCCGTAAAGCTCAAGATCGTCCCGATCGAGAACGTACGCCTCGACGCGTCGTTCAATGCCATCAAAAGTCGGGTTGGTGCCAACCGAAATGGCGGCCGGCAAGCGAGGTGAAGGGACGTCCAGCCGGGTCACCCAGCCCGCGTAAACCCCGTCCGCAGGGACGGCCATGCCGGGCGGGACCCGAACGTTGGCGGTCGGGAAGCCCATCTGCCGACCGCGATGATCGCCCTCGACCACGACTCCAGAGAATCGGAAAGGGTGATCACTCAGTTCGCGGACTCGGCCGAAATCGCCTTCCGCCACCGCGTGGCGAATGAGCGTTGATGAGCTGGGCTGCGTCCCATCGGTAAGGAGTGGCAAGGCCTGCACCTTGAAGTCACCGGCGCCCAGCTCCTCCAGGATGGCGACATCACCTGCTGCCCGAAAGCCGAACCGAAAATTTTCGCCGACAACGATCCGGGTCGGATGCAGCGGTCGAATCACCTCATCGACGAAACGTGCCGGACTCCAGCTGGCCACATCCGCTGTGAAGTTGACGACGACCATCTCTTCAACGCCGGCCAAGCTCAGCAACTCCTTGCGTCGCTCCAGGGTGGTGAGCAGGGGCGGAGCCTGGTCGGGACGGACCACTGACATGGGATGTGGCCAGAATGTGACGGCAACGACCCGGGCTCTCGGCTCGGCCGCTTTGGCGGTCCGGATGAGCTCGACATGGCCCCGATGCACGCCATCGAAGTTGCCGATCACCACGACAGTCGGCCGGCTCATTCGCCCAGCCTCTCAGCTCGAAATTGGAACAGTTGCCAGACGGATGGCCCTGGGGCGCTCGATACTACCTGAGACCAACTTGCCGAAAGATAAGTTGTCTGCAAAACTGCGCGAGCACACGCATATCTGACTCTCGGGGGGACGCAGTGAGGCGTATTACTAAAGCTTTGCTAGGCGGCGTTGCGGGCGCCGCGGCACTTCTTGCTTCAACACAAGGGGCAGACGGCGTTGGGGGAACCACAACGTACACCTTCGGAGGCCCCTTGCGTGATCTCCAGACTACCTCGGACGGCGTGTTCGATTCTGCGAGAGCCCTACTGAAGGTTACGGAGACGGCTGACGGATCCAGCTATTCAATCAGGATCAAAGGAATCGATCCTTCGGCAGCCAGCCTCAACTACCACTCCCACCTTCACGTGGGTCCATGTATCGAGGGCGATGGTTTGGCGGCCGGTGGCCATTACAACAGTCAGGCCGCTGCAGGTCTGCCTGTGACCGAGGTTAGCCCCACCACGGAAGTGTGGTTTGAGCTGATCCCGAACCAGGACGGTGTGGCCATATATGACACATCAGTGTCGTTTGTGCCAGTGGACTTCCACACAGATCAGATCATGTCGGTCGTCATACACAGTCTCGGTTCCTCCGCACGTGAAGCCTGCCTGCCACTCGACTTCTCGGAGGACCAGCAGTAACGATAAGAGGTTCGCGCCGCGTATCACGAAAAGACGGCTGCCGGGACAGCATCTGACCAGTGCTGGCGGTAGAGCGCGAGAAAGTCACCAACCTCCGACAGCAATGCGGTCGGTGCCCCCGGCAAACTAATATCGGCAAGTCGGTGCCCGTTGCGGATGTGATTCGCCTGATCATCTGTGACCGTCAGCGTCACGAAGCATCGATGGGCGACGATATCGAGCGGAAGCAGGCTTATCGCTTGCACTCCAATATCAAGACTCTGCGCTTCATTGATGCGGAACGGCCCCACTCGAGTTCGCCGCAATGCACTCAAATGGCCACCAACGCCAAGCAATTCACCAAGATCGCGAGCGATAGCTCGGACATAGGTGCCGGATGAGCACGCGACGACCACATCAAGGTCCACACAAGGGACCCCATCTACCTTGAGTTCTCGGCGACTCCGAAGATCGAATCTGTCGATGGTCACCGGCCGTTCCGTTAACTCGACCGCCTGGCCGTTACGCACCCGCCGGTAGGACCGGACACCATTGATCTTGATCGCCGAGACGGCGGAGGGAACCTGAAGGATGTTTCCCCGCAGTTTGGCCATCGCGGCCTCTATCTCGGCTTCCTCCAAGCCGGCCGCGCCGACGGCGGCAAGCACTTCACCGTCGGCGTCATCGGTAATCGTGCCGATTCCCAACCTAATCGTGGCCTCGTAACACTTATCCGACAGCGCCAGATAGCCGAGGAGGCGTGTACCTTTTTCGACCCCAACGACCAAAACGCCTGTGG
>JBKPML010000166.1:0-27756 GCA_046732135.1 Actinomycetota bacterium | reverse complement strand
TTACGGGTTCAAGATCATGTTCGGTACACACGGGGTACACGAAACGTCCGCAGACGCTCAACGCCTGCCAACGGTTGAAGAGAACAAAAGGCCTAGTCACCCGACATATTCAACGGTTGCCAACGCTAGCCGTTGGGCGCGCGGAATCGCCCTCCGGAGGCGGGAGCGCAGGTTCGAATCCTGCCGGGGGCACAGCATCAAAATCGTGCCTCCAGCGCTAGCGCCGCTCTACCCAAGCGAGCGGTTGATGCCAAGCGAGTACCTCTCCCCAGGCTCGAACCTCACCTGGATGGATTTTGAGGACTCGATGGCCCGACCCGCAAGGCCATCTCGGATGCCGACAAAGACGGCTACTTTAAGGATGAGCTTGCGGGTCTCCCGTGTTACCAGCCGCCGACGAAGCCCGCATGCGCCTCCTCCGTTGGGAAGGGTTTGGTCGGCTCTCCGACGCCGAATACACAGCTCACTTGCGACGGATGGCAGAGGAGCCTTAGGTCGCCCAAGCCTCAGCCATCGCATCCGCGAATCGAGCAGCGTAGGACCTCCGCGTACCGCGCCAAGGGCGCTCGCTCGCAGCTCGCGTCCTCCGGATTCCACCCTTGACCAAACTCTCCACCGCCCGGAGACAGCAGCGGACCGGGGAGGGGAATGTTGTTATTGCCCTGTCAGGCCGAGAACATGTAGAGGAACGCATGGACCACGCTGTCGTCGCCCACTGAGAAGACGGTCTCGCCGGCCTTCTGCGCGGGGCTTTGATTTGCGAACCCCACGGCAAGCTCGGCAGTAGCGAAGCGGAATGCTCTCCATATCAGCGTCGGCGCCGACACATCCGCCGACGCCGCCGTCAAGGCAGCCTTGACGCTAGCTGCCTGCTCCGCACTCGTGATGACCTGGTCATATGTTTCGGTCATCTCCCTCCTCCTGGGCTTCTCGCCCATCGTCCCCACGACGGAACCCAGCGGCGGCCCCCGCAATTTCGGCCGTTCGAAGGACGCTAACGGCCGCGGCCACACACGCCGCCTCCGTTCGATTCACCACTTCCGAGTCCAAACGTTGCCCATATGGCGTGTTAGCTAGATAACGATTGGACTGGAAGCCAGCATGCGTAGTCCGTTATCGATGCGGCCACTTGATCATCTGGGGGCGGTCTTGCGGTGCATGCTGTAGTGCAGGACGAGGAAGGGCAGCCCAAAGACCCAGAAGGCGTGGTCGGCGCGTAGCTGGCCGCCTTGAACATATACGCGCAGTTCCTCAGCAAAGCCGTGGATGGCCAGGGCAGTGAGGTCACGGGTGCTCGGGTCGATGTATGCCAGGTAGTGGCCGGCGTGGTCTCGGGAGCTGCGGCTGGTGAGCACAAGACTGCCGTCGGGTCCTGATCGCGGCAGCAAAGTTGCGGTGAAGCTGCCTTGCGGAACAGGGAAGCCAACGCTGACGTAGCCGCGGCCGCCGTGTCGATAGGTGGTGTAGATGCCGACATAGATCGGTTCATCGGTATCCGCGTAGGACCGGATCCAGCCGCGCACGCTAATCACATTGCTGCCTGGCACGGTGATCGTGTCGATACGTCCACGGATGCCGCGGAGCGCCGCGCGCTGATTCATAGGGACGTTGGCCTGTCCCAGCGGACGTGCGATGAGCGTCTGATACAGCAGATAGCCCGGCCGAACCCAGGTCCGCCAGGCCGGGACGATGTCGAGGGTGAACCGCGTCGTGTGCTCATAGAATTCTCGGACCTGGGGGTCGACCTGAGTCGGGTCGAAGTCGGGTCCGGCAAGCTCGTCGAGGGAACCGACGATGCCCACGTCGGGTGCGTCAGCAACATATGTTCCGCCAAGCACCTCGGCGAGGTCTTGGAAGTAGCTAGTGCCGACGTACCCAGAGCGGGCCTCCCGAGGCACCACGAAAGGCAAGTCCTCTGCCCGAACGCGCTCGGCGAGCAGACTCACTTGAGCGTCGCGGAAAAGCAGCGCAGAGCTGACGCGATAGCTGAGCATCGTGGCGCTGGCCACAGTCGCCGCCGGGACCTGCCGTTTCAGTGATGCGAACCCGAATCCAATCGAAGCGCCCAGCAACGGTCCGAGGACCACCTTCTGCGGACGGATCCCCAGCACCCCGCCTATCGCTCCGGTGATCACGGCCACTGGTACTGGCCCAGCGCCGAAGAGGCGTCCCGCTGCCCAACCCAATGGAGCAACCAGGGCAGTGCTGGTGGCGATCCGCTGCCACAGAGCAGGGATCTCTCCGGGACGCTGTCGCGCCCGGGCGACCGCCTCCGATAGGCCCAATCCCGCCGCGCCGGCCAACGCGCCAATTATCGACGCCCTCCGGCCCCGGTGGCCGGCCAACGCGGCGCCGGCCACGCCGCCGATCATGGCAGTGAAACCAACCGACCCAGGCCGCTTCGAGCCTGCAGCCGGAGCGGGTGACGCCATTCTGGAAACCTATCGCTGCTTTGGGCACGGCACGGGATGTGGTAGCGGCGCTCTCCACAAGGGATCGCGGACCGGCTGATACATTCGCCAAAATGCTGTTGATGGCGGGTCCTCGGAGCGCTCCATGAGCCGGCTCCAGGCCTGGAACGACCGTTTCCGTGGTGGCCTGTCAGTTCTGCTGGCTTGGCTAATCACCCGGATCGCGATGCTCATGGTGCTTGCCCTGGCGGAGAGCTACATCGTCGGGGACGTTTTCTATTACCACCGCAAGATCGCCGCCCTCTTCCATGTCGGCCTAGGCGGCACTCTCAACGAGTATCCGACTCCTGTTGTATGGATTCTGGCGCTCCCCTACGCCGTCACCGCCGGCAGCCGCACCGGTTACTTGATCGTCTTCATCGCTTTGATGATGGCCCTGGACGCAGCCTTCACTTGGGCCCTGTGGCGGCTCGCCGGGCGTCAACGCGATTCAGCGGTGAGCTTTTGGCTGATCTTCGTCTTCTTGATCGGACCGCTGAGCTATGTGCGCTTTGACATGCTGCCGGCCGTGCTGGCCGGTGGTGCTTTGCTGGCGGCTCGTCGACAGCCGTGGGTCACGGGGGTATTAACTGGCCTGGGTGCCGCGGTAAAGCTGTGGCCGGCCTTGCTGTTTCCCTCATTCTTGGCCCACCGCCCAGACCGCAAGGCCGTGACGTGGGGCTTCGTCGTCGTGGGTTTCGGCCTGGCGGCGCTGAGCCTGATCTTCGGTGGCTGGAGCCGGCTGATCTCTCCGCTGACCTGGCAGTCCGACCGCGGCCTGCAGATCGAGTCCATCTGGGCAACACCCCTGATGACCGCGAGAGTCCTGCGCCCAACACGCTGGACCCTCGAGATCTCCAAGTACCAGGCGTACGAGATCTTCGGCCCTGGCGTTGAGCCGATGCTGCTGCTCAGCACCATCGCCACGGTGGCGGGGTTGGCCTTGATCATTGGGTTGTACGTCCGGTCCTTCCGCAATCGACAGCCAACAGCGGTGGCGATCGGCATGGTCGTATTGGCCATCGTCGCGATCATGACGATCACCAACAAGACACTGAGCCCGCAGTATCTGCTCTGGTTCGGCGGGCCGATGGCAGCCCTGCTGATCTTGCAATCGGGATCGACAGATCAGGCACGCGCAATTCTGCACCGGCTTGCCATTCAACTGCTGGTACTCGCCGGTCTCACGCAGTTGGTCTATCCGCTGCTTTACAACGCCCTGCTCGGCTTGCACGGAACTTCAATGATCGTCATCTCGACCGTTGTCATGACGCTGCGCAACCTTGCGCTGGTCTTTTTCACCGTCGAGGTCTGCCGATTGGCATGGCGACTTCTGAGCAGGACCAGCGAGCGGGTACCCGACGTCGCATCTGCATAGTGCGACCGGACATCCCCAACCACTCGGCGAATCGCAGAAAAACTTCGGTACTGTGGACGAGGACGCGCATCCGGCTCGTCGAAGCGCGTCTTGTGCTTAGAGACAGAGGCCGGCGAACCGGGCCGGGCTCGGCACGGAATGGAAGAAGGCGATTGTGGCCATCGTGCCCGACCACTCCACATCCTCCGGCGCAGCAGATGACGAGACTGCCGACTTCGGGGCCAACGACTGGCTGTTGCAGGAGATGTACGAGCAATACTCCGCGAACCCGAAGTCGGTCGATGCCAGTTGGGCCGAATTCTTCGAGTCGCACGGCGCGCCGGACGTCGCCTCAGCCACGCCAGATGGAGACGGTGAAGGCAGGCCTCATGCCAGCAATCTGGCAACTGCTCCGGCCCAAAGCCGACCTGCTTCCTCGCCGACGTCGGAGACCACTCAAGGCAACCAGCCCACCCAAGGCACATCCCAACCCGAGACTGCTCCAAGCGCCAGGCGAGCGGCGGCTCCCGCTCCCTCGACCACTCCTAAAGCCGAGCAACAGCAACCAGCGGCAACCAGACGGCAGTCGACAATCGAGCGGCCAATTCAGGCCAAGGAAGCCCGCCCTACGGCGCCCGGCGCCCGGGGTGGCGTGCCAGCCGACCCGCCGAATCCCTCTAACCGGCCCAATGTCGCATTCGAGGAGCCAGCGCGTACGGTGCTGCGAGGCGCGCCCGCCCGTACCGCCAAGAACATGGACACTTCGCTGTCCGTGCCGACCGCGACCAGCGTCCGTTCACTTCCGGTCAAACTGCTGATCGACCAGCGGGTCGTTATCAACAACCATCTCCGCCGGGCGCGCGGCGGCAAGGTCTCCTACACCCACATCATTGGCTACGCCATGGTCCAAGCGCTGAAGACCGTTCCGGAAATGAACAACGGGTACGCCCTGATCGACGGCAAACCGACCATGGTCGTGCCCGCTCACGTCAATCTCGGCCTCGCCATCGACCTCCCCAAGTCCGACGGCACCCGGCAGCTGCTGGTGCCGAGCATTAAAAGCTGCGAACGCTTGGACTTTGCGCAGTTTTGGACCGCGTACGAGGAAATGGTCAAGAAGGCTCGCGCCGGGTCGCTAACCGTTGAAGACTTCGCGGGCACGACCATCACTCTGACCAATCCTGGGACGATCGGCACCAACCATTCAGTCCCACGGCTGATGCAGGGACAGGGCGCGATCATCGGCGTCGGCTCGATGGAGTATCCGCCCGAGTTCCAAGGCTCAGACCCCGATCGACTGTCTGAGATGAGCGTCTCCAAGGTGATGACCCTCACCTCCACCTATGACCACCGGGTGATCCAAGGGGCTCAGTCCGGTCTCTACCTCGCCCGCCTGCATGCGCTCCTGCTCGGTGAGGACGGCTTCTACGACGACATCTTCGGATCGCTAAGGATCCCCTACGAGCCGATCCGGTGGGCCCAGGACGTCACTGCCGATCACGAGTACCAGATCCCCAAAGAAGGCCGGATCCTGGAGATGATCAATTCCTATCGGGTCCGGGGTCACCTGATGGCAGACATCGATCCGCTGGAGTACCGGCAGCGCAGCCACCACGACCTCGATGTGCAAAGCCATGGCCTGACGCTGTGGGATCTTGACCGCGAGTTCCCCACCGGCTCCTTTGCAGGCGGCCAGGGGCGGATGAAGATGCGCAAAATCTTGGGCATCCTCCGCGACTCCTACTGCCGGACCATCGGCATCGAGTACATGCACATGCAGGAGCCGGTTCAGCGGAAGTGGATCCAAGACCGGGTCGAGCAGGCACACGAGTCCTTACCTCGTGAAGAGCACTTGCGGACGCTGTACAAGCTCAATGAGGCGGAGATCTTCGAAACCTTCTTGCAGACCAAGTTCGTTGGCCAGAAGCGATTCAGCTTGGAGGGCGGCGAGTCGGCCATTGCCTTGCTCGACGAAGTCTGCGATCAAGCAGCCGAGGCCGGCCTCGAGGAAGTTTGCATCGGTATGCCGCATCGCGGTCGGCTGAATGTGCTGGCCAACATCGTCGGCAAGTCGTACGCGCAGATCTTCCGCGAGTTCGAGGGCAATCTCGACCCAAGGACGGTTCAGGGTTCGGGTGACGTCAAGTATCACCTGGGCTCTGAAGGCAAGTTCACCGCACTCAGCGGAGCGACGATCAAGACGTCAGTTGCTGCGAACCCCAGCCACCTGGAAGCTGTCAATCCCGTGCTGGAGGGGATTGCCCGAGCCAAGCAGGACATCCTCGACCGCGGGGGCGAATTCCCGGTGCTGCCGGTGCTGTTGCACGGTGACGCGGCCTTTGCCGGACAGGGCGTCGTTGCGGAAACACTCAACCTATCCCAGCTGCGCGGTTACCGCACCGGCGGCACGATCCACATCATCGTGAACAACCAGGTGGGCTTCACCACCTCGCCGACCGAATTGCGATCTTCGATGTACTGCACCGATGTCGCTCGGATGATCCAGGCGCCGATCTTCCATGTCAACGGCGACGATCCCGAGGCCTGTGTCCGCGTTGCGCGCCTGGCGTTCGCCTTTCGCCAGGACTTCAACAAGGACGTCGTGATCGACCTGGTCTGCTATCGGCGGCGCGGGCATAACGAGGGTGACGACCCAAGCTTCACCCAGCCGCGAATGTATGACTTGATCGAGAAGAAGCGATCGGTGCGAAAGCTCTACACCGAAGCTCTGATCGGCCGCGGTGACATCACGGTCGAGGATGCGGAGGCGGTGATGGCTCGGTTCCAGCAGCGTCTGGAGAGCGTGTTCGCCGAGGTCCGTGACGTGAAGGCGCGCGACGATACCGAGGCCTACAGCCACGTGCCTGCCTACCCGAAGAAGTCGGCGGCCAAGCACGGGACCGCGGTCAGCATGGAGACCATGAAGAAGATCGCCGACGCGTACACAAACATCCCCGAAGGTTTCACCGTTCATCCCAAGGTCATGCCTCAGTTGCAGCGGCGGGCAGCGGCTATCACCCAAGGACCTATCGACTGGGCGACCGGCGAGATTGTGGCGCTCGGGTCGCTGCTGGCGGAGGGCCGGACCGTGCGGCTAACGGGGCAGGACACGCGGCGCGGGACTTTCGTCCAACGCTTCGCAGCGATCGTCGACCGGGTTAGCGGCGAGTCCTGGGTGCCGCTGAAGCACCTCGACGATGATCAAGGAAAGTTCCACGTCTTCGACTCGCTGCTCAGCGAATTCGCAGCGATGGGTTTCGAGTACGGCTATTCGGTCGCTCGGCCGGAAGCGCTGGTGCTCTGGGAGGCGCAGTTCGGCGACTTCGCCAACGGCGCGCAGACGATCATCGATGAGTTCATCAGCTCCGGCCAGGCCAAGTGGACCCAGAAATCCGGCGTGGTCCTGCTGCTTCCACACGGTTATGAGGGTCAGGGCCCGGACCACTCCTCGGGCCGAATCGAGCGGTGGCTGCAATTGGCCGCCGAGGATGCCTTCACCGTTGCGCAGCCGTCGACGCCGGCCAGCCACTTCCATCTGCTTCGGCAGCAGGCGCTGGGTGAGTTGCATCGCCCGTTGATCATCTTCACCCCGAAGTCCATGCTGCGGAATCGGTTGGCCGTATCGATGCCTGCCGACTTCACCAGCGGCAGCTGGCGGCCGGTACTGTCCGATCCCAGCATCGAGGACCCCAGCAAGGTGACCTCGGTCATCCTGTGTACCGGCAAGGTGCGCTGGGATCTGGTGAATCGGCGCGGTCAGGCCGGCAAGGAAGGTACCGTCGCGATCCTCCCCATTGAGAGGCTCTATCCACTGCCAAGTAAGCAGCTGGCCAACCAGCTGGGCGCATACCGGAACGTACGGGAGCTTCGCTGGGTGCAGGACGAACCCGAGAACCAAGGTGCCTGGCAGTTCATGGCGCTGAATCTGCCGCGGGCGCTGTCGGAGCAAATCCCTGGACGGGACTGGTCATTGACGCCGGTCACCCGTCCCCCTTCCTCGGCACCGTCAGTCGGTTCGGCGAAGGTTCACGAGGCGCAGCAGCGTGCGCTGCTCGACGAGGCCTTCGCCTGACGCGGCGATGTATTTCACCGATCGGGGGATCGAAGAGCTCGAGGCACGCAGGGGTGACGATGAGGTCACCCTTGCGTGGCTCGCTGATCAACTTCGGGCCTTCGTGGATCTGAACCCTGACTTCGAGGTGGCCGTCGAGCGCCTGGCCACCTGGCTCGCCCGCGGCGACGACCCGGAAGACTAACTAACCCGGGGCGACCGCCTCCACGTCGTCCCGCCTCGGCGACCTGTAGTCGATGCTGTCCACGCTCATATTTCGAAAACGATCTTCCCAAAGACGTCACCGCTGATCATGGCAGCGAATCCTTCGTGAGCATCCTTGAGAGGCAACCTGCGATCGATCACCGGTCGGGCACCCGTGGTCACCAACATGCGGGTCAGCGAAATCAGCTCGTCGCGAGTGCCCATCGTAGAGCCGATCACACGTAGCGGCCTGAAAAAGATCTTCGTCAGCTCGGCCTTGGCCGGATTGTCACCGGACGTCGCGCCAGAGATCACGATCGTGCCGCCGGGCTTCAGAGAATTGACCGAGTGCGACCAGGTCGCCGCGCCTACCGTCTCCATCACCGCATCGACCCGTTCCGGCAGCCGGGCGCCGGATGGAAACGCCTGGTGGGCACCAAGATCAACTGCGCGAGCCGCGCGGTGCTCGTCCCGAAATGTCACCCAGACTCGGAGCCCGGCTGCGCGTGCCAGCACAATCAGGGCGGTCGCAACTCCCCCGCCGGAGCCCTGGACCAGCACGGTATCGCCGGGCTGAAGGCCCGACTGGCCGAACAGCATCCGGTACGCCGTCAGCCAGGCGGTCGGCAGGCATGCCGCCTCGGCGTAGGACAGTTCCGGCGGTTTGTCGATCACATTGCCGACCGGAACCCGGACGGAGGTAGCGAAGGTGCCTGGGTACCGCTCGGACAGCAATGACCGCTCTGGATCGTAGGTAGCGTCTGAGCCGACGAATCCAGGGTCGTTGATGACGGCATGCACGATGACTTCCCTGCCGTCAGCCGTCAAACCGGCGCAGTCGCAGCCCAAGATCATCGGCAGCTGGGAGGCGGACAGTCCAACGCCACGCAATGACCAGACGTCGTGATGATTGAGCGCTGCTGCTTTCACCCGAACAACGATCCAGGCGTCAGCCATCGCCGGTGGCTCGATCTCCCCCACCTCGAGGCAGCTCAGCGGATCGGTCGCGTTCAGGTCGGCCGCGTAGGCAGCGAACATGATCTCAGCCTAGAGTGCAAAAGGTGAGCAACACCGATGTTGATCTTGCTGCGAGTGCCTTCGCCGAACGACACGGCCGCGATCCAGTGGGAGTATGGGCAGCTCCCGGCCGGGTCAATCTCATCGGCGAGCACACCGATTACAACGACGGTTACGTCATGCCCTTCGCCCTCGCGCAACGGGTCACAATGGCGGCCGCGCCCCGGGACGACGACGGCTGGAGCGTCACCTCGCTCACCAACGGTGACACCGTGACATTCACCCGCGCCGATCTTCGTCCCGGCATGCCGGGCTGGCAGGCCTATATCGCCGGCGTCGTCTGGGCGCTGGAAAGTGCCGGTCACGCTGTCCGGGGTGCTGATCTTGTGTTGTGCTCCGACGTTCCGCTGGGTGCAGGCCTTTCATCGTCGGCGGCTGTTGAATGTGCGACTGCCATCGCCTTGATCGACTTGAGCGATCTTGATGTCCCACCGCTCGAGCGGGCGAAGCTCGCCCGGCGCTGCGAGAACGAGTTCGTGGGCGCCCCCACAGGCCTGATGGATCAGGCAGCAGCCACCCTCTGCACGCCGGATCATGCATTGTTCTTCGACTGCCGGACGCTGGACTCTGAACAGGTAGAGCTGGACTTAGTCGCCGCGGGCCTCGAACTTATCGTGCTCGACACCAAGACGCCGCATGCTTTGGTCGACAGCGAGTACGCGACCCGCCGGGCTAGTTGTGAAGACGCATCACGGCTGCTCGGAGTTTCCGCCCTCCGCGACGTCGCCGACGTCGACGCAGCGTTGGCCGAGCTTCCAGATCCGGTGATGCGCCGGCGAGTACGGCATGTCGTCACCGAAAACGCCCGGGTCCTGCAGGCAGCTGAGGTGCTCCGAAGTGGCCGGCTCGCCGACGTTGCACCGCTGCTCGACGCCTCGCACGCGTCCATGCGAGACGATTTCGAGATCACCGTGCCGACCATCGACGTCGCCGTCGAGACTGCCGTCCGAGCTGGCGCCTTGGGAGCCCGGATGACCGGCGGCGGATTCGGCGGGTGCATCATCGCTCTGGTCCCCGCCGGTCAGTCCGATCGGGTCTCCAAGGAAGTGGCAGACGCGTTTGCGCAGGCCGGTTTCACCGCGCCCGCGGCTTTCGTTGCGGTGCCGTCCGCCGGCGCTACCCGAGTCCGCTAGGCGTCAGGCGGGGTTTCAGTCGGATTCCGAACGCCTTAACTTGGCCGGTATCGCCGGTCGCCGTGTCAAGATTCGTTAATCGGTGGCGTTCTAAACCACGTTCCGTTCAAGCAATCGCACCGGGTCCCCAGCCGGCCCGGTCAAAGGAGGATTTGTGAACGTACAGACTCGATTCATTATGGCCTCGGCTGCCGCGGCGGTCCTGGGTCTGAGCGCCTGTGGTTCCAACTCGCTCGGCGGTGAGCCCGCCGGCTCCGGCGGGAGCGCTCCAGCAGCATCTTCCAGCGTGAACGCCGACCTAGCAGCCAAGCTTCCAGAAAGCATCAAGAGTGCCGGAGTGATCAAGATCGGCACCGACTCAAGTTATCCCCCCAATGAGTTCCTCGCGGCTGACGGCAAATCGGTCCAGGGGTGGGAGGTCGACTTGTTCAACTTGGTCGCGCACAAATTCGGCGTCAAGACTCAATGGCAAAGTGCCGACTTTGGCACGATCATCACCGGTGTCCAGGGCAAGAAGTACGACATGGGAGTGTCGTCCTTTAGCATCAACGAAGATCGCAAGAAGCAGGTCACCATGGTGAGCTACTACTACTCCGGCACACAATGGGGGACGGCCCAGGGCAACCCGAAGGGCGTGGATCCGGACAACGCCTGCGGCAAGACTGTCGCGGTCCAAGCGAACACCGTACAAGCCACCGACGACCTGCCCGTTCGTCAGAAGAAATGCGGGGCCGACAAGATCAACATCTTGGAGTACAAATTGCAGGATCAGGCGACGAATGCGGTCGTCAGCGGCAAAGCGGACGCCATGCTTTCTGACTCGCCAGTGATCGCGTACGCGGCGAAACAAACGAACGGAAAGATCGAGCCTCTCGGCGACGTTTACGAGGCAGCGCAGTACGGATACGTCGTTCCCAAAGACCAGACCGAGTTCGCTCAGGCAATCGCCGATGCCCTGAAACAACTGAACGACGATGGCAGCTACAAGGCTGCCCTCGAAAAGTGGGGTGTCCAGCAGGGCGCTATCACAGACTTCACCGTGAATCCCAGCGTGAAATCATGACTGTCACAACTACTGAGCGACCGGCAGTGGGTGAGGAAAGACCCGGTCGCATCGACGCCCAACCAGTACGTCACCCCTGGCGGTGGGTCGCGATCGCTGTCATCGCCGTGCTGGCGTTGATGTTTCTCAACATGGTGATCTTCAACCCGGCATTCCATTGGTCATTCGTATTGCAGGCCATGAACCAGAATCCGGTGATCGCTGGCTTCTGGAAGGGCACCATCCTGGTGACCATCTTGTCGATGATCTTCGGTGTCGCCCTGGGCGTCATCCTCGCGATCATGCGCCTGTCGGACAACCCAATCCTCAGGGGGGTGTCCTGGCTCTATACCTGGTTCTTCCGGGCCATCCCACGCTACGTACTCCTCACGATCATGGGGGCGCTCGGCATCTTGTTCACCGAAGGCCTCTCACTAGGCGTGCCTTTCGACTGGAAGATCATCGAATGGTTCGGCTTGAGCGGTGACTGGCGGTTCGCCACCCTTGACGCCAACAAGATCTTCGTCGGGTTAGCCGGTGGCGTCATCGGACTGGCGGCATCAGAGGCGGCCTATATGGCCGAGATCGCCCGAGCCGGGATTCTCAGCGTGGACAGGGGGCAGATGGAAGCGGCCCAGGCGTTGGGCATGAGCCGGTCCAAGGCCATGCGCCGCATCGTGCTGCCTCAGGCAATGCGAGTCATCGTTCCACCCACCGGCAACGAGACGATCGCCATGTTGAAGGACACCTCACTTTTGATCGCCATCCCGGTCGGCAGCGAGCTGTTCTTCCAGCTGCAAGCCATCGGATCCCGCACCTACGAGACCTTCCCGGTGCTGATCGCGGCAACGCTGTACTACCTGATCGCTTCGAGCGTGCTGATGGTCGGACAGTCGTATCTGGAGAGGCGATTTGGCCGGGGATTCGGGACCACGGCCGGCCCCGAGGCGGCCAAAGTGGCCAAGGGCCTGGATGTTGGAGCGTCGAAGTGAGCATTTCGGCCAATCCGGAGCATCTTGTCCGAGCCCTCAATGTGACAAAGTCCTTCGGCACCCACGAGGTCCTCAAAGGCATCGACTTGAATGTCGACCCTCGTGAAGTGGTCTGCCTCCTTGGCCCAAGTGGCTCAGGAAAGACAACATTTCTCCGGTTGATCAACCAGATGGAGACTCTCACCGGCGGTCGGATCTGGGTCGCCGACGAGCTGATCGGGATCGAGGAGCGTAACGGCAAGCTTCACATTCGCAAGGACAAGGACATCGCACGGCAGAGGTCCCGGATCGGCATGGTGTTCCAGCGCTTCAACCTGTTTCCACACATGACCGCGGTGGCAAATGTGATGGAGGCGCCCGTCAAGGTAAAGGGTCTGGATCGAGAGACGGCCAGGCGCGAAGCGCATGACCTGCTTGAGCTGGTCGGATTGGCAGAGCGGGCCAACTTCTATCCCTCGCAACTGTCAGGCGGTCAGCAACAGCGCGTCGCAATCGCCCGAGCGTTGGCCATGAAGCCTGAACTGATGCTCTTCGACGAGCCGACGTCTGCCCTCGATCCCGAATTGGTCGGAGAAGTGCTGGGCGTGATGCGAAGCCTTGCCCAAGAAGGCACGACCATGATCGTCGTAACCCACGAGATGGGGTTCGCGCGCGAGGTGGCTGACCGGGTGGTCTTCATGGATCAAGGGGTCGTCGTCGAGGAGGGACCGCCCAACGAAGTGCTGCTCAACCCGCGGGAAGAGCGTACGAAGGCCTTCCTCAGCCGCGTGAAGCACCAAGCTGAAGCCGAGGCGGAGCACGACGCCGAACTGATGAAGTCCCTCAGCGCTCCGCCTGATTAGCTCATATGTGAGGTATTGGGCCAGCTATGCGAGGAAATTCACCCGACCGAGAACCGGATTGAGGTAGCGAACGGCAGGGTAAGAGGTCGGCATGCTGCCGAAGGCGCCTACCGGGGCCCGGCGTAGCTAGGCGGGGAGTGTGAGGGAGCCAACGCTCAAAACTCTTGTATTGCCCGTCGATACTTGAAAGTCTTGGACCGGTCGAGCGGGGTCTCAGTGTAGCTGACCCCGAACTTGCCCAGTCGTCGGGGTCCCATCACCGGAATCCCGAGAAGCACGAGAAGGGGTACCACGCCGATGGATTGGCGCCATAGGGCCGCCTGCCTGGATGAAGATCCGGAGCTGTTCTTCCCGATTGGGAACACTGGCCCCGCCCTGCTCCAGATCGAGGAAGCCAAGCAGGTATGCCGGCGATGCGAGGTCCGTGACGCATGCCTGCAATGGGCCCTCGAAGCAGGACAGGACCACGGCGTCTGGGGCGGGCTGAGCGAAGACGAGCGCCGGGCTCTGAAGCGGCGCGCCGCACGAGCGAGGATTCGCACCGCCTAGCTCCAGACTGTCGATATAGCAGTGAGCGCCGGGCAACCGCCCGGCGCTCAGCTTTCTGTGTCAGGGATTGATTGTGTGCGTCACGATGTGAGTCACCTGATCCCACACAAAGGTGACGGTTGCACCCGCAGCCGGGACAGTAATGGGGATGTTCGAACCGCCGGCCGCACCCCCGGCGCCATAGTTCACATCCCAAGAGTCGTTGATCGCCACCTTGTACTCATAGCTTCCGTCAGGGAGCTTGAATGTTCCCTTCCACAAGCCATCGTCGGTGTCGAAGGTCAGATGGCTTGCGGCGCAGGCGGGATCCCAGTCAGCAGCACACCCGATCTCGCTCTGCAGGCTGCCAGCGAGCGTCACACTGTTGACGAGGGGCTGTGGTGCGGTCCGAGTGACCGTACGAATGCTGCTGGTTACCTGAGTACCGTCCGGCTCCGTGAGGATGGCACGGTAGCGGATCTGGGTCCCGACCGGCACCGAAGCCAGATTGTCACGGTAGGTGTAAACCGGCGAGCTGCTGTCGGTGGTTAGGGTCTCCCACGCACCGCCAGCAAGGCTGCGCTGAATCTGCACTACATGGGTGGCGAGTTCCGGGTCAGCGGTCACCCGCACCTCGATGGTGCCGAAGACGTTCGCACCTTCGGCCGGCGCCTCTATGGTCACGCGTGGTGCAGGAACGGTCGCCGTCACAAGTGCGCTGGTACGGCTATGGCCTGCGTTGTCGCCAACGACCGCGCGGTAGGTCACCTTTGTTCCGGCAGCCAAAGAACTGACCTCGTGAAAAACCCGGTAGGGACGCGTGTCGTCGGTGCCGATGGACTGCCACTTACCGTTCCCCACCTTGGCGTAGAACGTCACCTCATTGAACGACGAACCGCCGACGTTCGCCGAGACCAACATCCTGGAGTTGGCCTCCGCCGAAGGCTTGGGGTCGTCGAGTGAGATCGACGGCGCGGCTGCCGAGCTTGGAATCCGCTCTGACGACTCGTAAACAACAGTCGAGAGGGCGGGAACGGTGAGGCTCAAGCCGCGATCGCCGTTGGAAGTCACCGATTGCGGTCCAGATCCGTAGAGCTGGACGAAGCTCTCGTTGGCCGCATAGGTCGGGATAGTTGCTGTCTGCTCCCCCTCAGTGTCGTTGAGCGCGACAACGTACTCGTGCTGCTCGGCACGATCGATCCGGGAGAACGCGTAGATCCCCGGGCCGCCATTGGCGTAACGGTGCTGGTGAGCGCCGTAACGAAGCGCTGGGTGCTCCCTGGTGAGTGCGGCAAGGTCCCTGATCTTGACATACAGCGGGTGGTCAGAATTGAAGTTGTCCTCCGCGTGTGTCGAGGTCGTGCCGAGCAGGTCATCGTCCAGATAGTCCGGCACCCGGCTCGCAAACATCGACTGCCGAGCTAACTGATCTCCACCGGTGCCCGTGAAGCCCTGCTCGTCGCCGTAGTAGATCACCGGGTTGCCGCGGGAGAAGTACATCAGCTCGTGCGCGAGCCGGTCGCGGTTCAGTAGCTCGCTCTCGGAAGCGCCCGGGTTGTCGGCGTTGACGAAGAACCCGATCCGACCCATGTCGTGGTTACCGAGGAAGGTCGGCAGCTGGTAGACGTTGGAGTCGGCGTCGGTGTACCAGTCATCGTTGAGGAAGAACGTCTCCAGCTGATTGGCGGGCTGGCTCTTTGAGGCGAAGTTGCGCGCCGCATCCTGGAAGGGGAAGTCCAGTACGGCCTGCATCTTGTTGCGCGTGGTGAACTGCGAAGTGAAGGCCCGGGTGGTGTCGAACACCTCCCCGAACATGAAGAACTCGCCCTTGCCCTGGCTGTGGGCGTAAGCCAAGATTTCGGGCCCGAAGCGCTGCCAGAACTCGTCGTTGACATGCTTCATCGTGTCGATCCGGAAGCCGTCGATGCCCATCTCGCCGATCCAGGTCTTGTAGATCTCGATCATCCCGTTCACCACCTTCGGGTGTTCGGTGAAGAGGTCGTCGAGGCCGAAGAAGTCACCGTAGAATGAGTCCTCCCCGGTGAATGTGGTGTTGCCGCGATTGTGATAGAGCGTCACGTCATTGAGCCAAGCCGGGACCTTGAGGGTCGACTCACCCTCGTCGAGCACCGGCTGGTAGGGGAATGACGTCTCCGGGTCCAACGCCGGGAACGTGTTGCCGCCGGCGTAGTCGCGGTCATCGAACGTCGTCCCGGACGCATCCTTGTACGGCTCAACGTCCTTTGGCACATAGGCCGTCCTCGCACCCTCCTCGTAGCCGATTACGTCGGCCGTGTGGTTGGTGATGATGTCGAAATAGACCTTCATTCCGCGCCTATGTGCCGCGTCCACAAGTGCACGCAACTCCGCGTTGGTGCCCAAGTGCGGGTCGATCTGAGTGAAGTCGGTGACCCAATAGCCGTGGTATCCGGCGGAGGGGCCGTCTTCGAGCTGGACCGCCTTGTTCTTGAAGCTTGGGGTCAGCCAGATGGACGTCGTGCCGAGCCCACGGATGTAGTCGATCTGGTCGAGCAGTCCATGCAAATCGCCGCCGTTGTAGAACGCCTTGTCGGTGGGATCGAAGCCATGGACAAGGCGGTCGTCGCTGGAGATCCCTCCCTTGTCGTTGCCTGTGTCGCCATTCTCGAACCGGTCGGCCATCACAAAGTAGAAGTTCTCGTCGGTCACCGGCGCCCGCAGTGAGTGTTCGGCAGGAAGCATCCCGGTCGCATTGCCGTTGGGCGACTGCGTCGGTTCCGCACTCGCCGGGCCGAGCGGGACAGTCGCGACTGCGGCAGCCAGACTCCCCGCAAGCAAGGCGACGAAAGCGCGACGTGCGGGCATAGCACTCCTCAGCGCTGAAGGACGGGGCAGGTCTGGCTCAGCGAATAGCGCTTCCTACTAGGAGTCAAGAGTCAGGACCGGCACGGAAATGCAACGATTTGGCGAGCATGCGCTGCGCTCTGGCCTGAAGGTCACGAGAAGATAACGAGGCGAGCTCAGATCGGGATTTCGACAACTGCCTTGGTTCCGGGACCACTCGGCTGGGGGCCAAGCTCGAACCTGCCCTCCATTTCACCGACCAGCGTGTCGACTATCGACAACCCAAGGCTGCGTGACTCACGCCAGTCGAAGTCGGCTGGCAGGCCGCGGCCATCGTCGTTGATCTCGACCCGAAGCCAACCATCCGCCAGCGAGGGGATGACCTTTACCACCCCAGTCCGGTCAGCTAAGCCGTGTTCGACGGCGTTCTGACACAGTTCGGTGACGACCATGGCCAAGCTGGTCGACACGTCGGCCGACAGGACTCCGAAGCTGCCCTCCCGTATGGCCGATACGCCACTCTTGTACGCCGCGACGTCCCCCACCATCCGCAGTAGCCCGTCCACGACCCGGTCGAACTCGACGCTTTCGTCATAGGCCTGCGACAGGGTCTCGTGCACGATCGCAATCGCGGCGACCCGTGACATCGCATCGGTGAGCGCAACCCTGGCCTCAGGTGAGGAGATCCTGCGGGCTTGCATCCGAAGGAGCGCAGCGACCGTCTGCAGATTGTTCTTCACCCGGTGATGAATCTCGCGGATCGTCGCTTCCTTGGTTAAGAGTTGTCGCTCCTTCCGCCGCAGGTCGCTCACATCGCGGCAGAGCACGATTGCTCCAACTCGTTCTGCGCCGTTGAGCAGCGGCAGAACTCGAACCATCAGATGCGCCTCGCCCGACACGAGCTCGGTGCGGCGGGCGTTACGCCCAGACAGCACCGATGGGATCGAGTCGTCCACTGGTCCTGGCCCTGCCGGAAACAGTTCAGCCGTCAGCGTTGGAAGGTGCTCGTCGACCAGGTCGCCGATCAGGCCAAGGCGCCGGTACGCACTGAGCGCGTTCGGGCTGGCGTACTCGACCGAACCACCCGCGTCGATTCGGATGAAGCCATCCCCCACCCGTGGGCTAAAGGCCAGCACCGTGGAATCACCCGGCATCGGAAATGCGCCGTTGGTGATCATCCGCGCCAGCTGGGCCGCCGTACTGAGATAGGCCTGCTCCAGCGAGCTGGGCGCCCGAACCCCGAGCTGGCTGGTGTGCTGCTCGACCACCGCGATCACTCGGCCACTGAGCTTGACCGGGATGGCATGGCTGTCGACTGGAATTCCCGCGGACAGCTTGCCCTCACTGGTCTGGGTGATCTCACCCGAGGCGAACGCCTCGGACACCAGGTGCTCCGGCGCGTACGCGATCAGGTCGCCGACCACATCGTCGAGCAATGCGGTCGGGCCGGTCGTCGGCCGGATTTGAGCGGCCGCCCAGAAGACGTTCTCGTCGCGATCTGGCACCCAGAGCACAAGGTCGGAGAAGGAAAGATCTGCGAAGAGTTGCCATTCGGATACGAGCAGCCGCAGCCACTCGCGGTCGGCCTCGGAGAGCTCCGTGTGCTCCGCGATGACCTCCGACATCGATGGCATGTTGCAACCCTAATAACGTGCAGCTTGTGGGCCACTTGTCATGGTGGCCGGATCGGAAAGGGGTTGGCGAATGAGCAACACACCGACGACCCGCCCGGAGCCGGGCGGTAAAGATCCAGACTTCGCTGCGACCGACCCACGATGGAGGCTTACACCGACAAAGCTCGGAGTTGCGGGCATCCTGCTCGTCGCCATTGTCGTGCCGCTGCTTGTCCCGACCTACGATCAGATCGATCCACGGCTGTTCGGATTCCCCTTCTTCTACTGGTACCAGCTCGCATGGGTGTTCCTAGCTGCAGGTCTGGTTGCGGTCAGTTTCTTGCTTTTGAAGCGGGAGCAGTCAGCCTATCGACGTGAGCATCCACAGCAGTCGTCGCAACCGAACGGAGATGACCGATGACGGGCATCAACTGGGTCGCCTTGATCATCTTGATCGTACTGTTCGCGGTAGTCACGGTGATGGGGTTCCTGGCCGCCCGGTGGCGGCGCACTGAAGAACTCACCTCACTCCACGAATGGGGACTGGGTGGCAAGAGCTTCGGGACGGTGATCACGTGGTTCCTGCTTGGCGGTGACCTTTACACGGCATATACCTTCATCGCGGTGCCTGCCGCGATGTGGGCGACCGGCGCAGTGTCGGGTTTCTTCGCCGTCCCGTACACGGTTGTGCTCTATCCGGTGATCTTCTTCTTCCTCGGCCGGATGTGGTCGGTGGCTCACCGGCATGGCTTTGTCACCACAGCGGACATCGTTCAAGGCCGTTATGGCACCCGGACGCTCAGCTTGGCGGTAGCGATCACCGGCATCCTGGCGACGATGCCTTACATCGCCCTGCAGCTGGTGGGCATCCAAGCGGTTCTGGAGGTCACCGGCCTCGGTGGTAGCAGCGTGTGGGCCCGCGACCTTCCGCTGCTGATCGCGTTCGCCGTGCTGGCCGCCTATACCTATTCCTCCGGCCTGCGAGCACCGGCCATGATCGCCTTCGTCAAGGACGGCCTCATCTATCTGGTTATCGCGGTGGCGATCGTCTATCTACCGAGCAAGATAGGCGGCTGGGCTGGAATCTTCGATGCCGCGAAAGCGAAGATGGAGACCCCATCGGCGACGAATCCCGCGATGCCCACCGGCGTGTTCATCCCAGGCGCGGCACAGCATTGGGCTTATGCCTCTCTTGCCCTGGGCTCAGCCCTCGCGCTGTTCATGTACCCGCACTGCGTGACTGCGACTCTCAGCTCGAAGGACCGCAACACGGGACGGCGAAATGCGATCATCCTGCCGGCGTACTCGCTGTTGTTGGGCTTGCTGGCCCTGTTGGGCTACGTCGCCATCAAGGCCGGTACCAAGCCCATCGGCTTGGACGGCAAGGCAAACCCGCAATTGGTCATCCCACAGCTCTTCGAAGATCATTTTCCAAGTTGGTTCACCGGGGTTGCGTTCGGTGCCATCGCGATCGGCGCGCTCGTACCGGCGGCGATCATGTCGATTGCAGCGGCGAACCTGTTCACTCGCAATATCTACAAGGCCTATCTCAAGCCAGATGCGACGGACGCCCAGGAGGCAAGTGTCTCCAAGATCGTCTCGCTGATCACGAAATTCGGGGCGCTGCTGTTTGTCTTGTTCCTGGACCGGCAGAACGCGTTGAACTTCCAGCTGCTCGGTGGGGTGTGGATCTTGCAGACTCTGCCAGCGATCGTGTTCGGCTTGTTCACCCGGTGGTTCCACCGGTGGGCACTGCTCGCCGGTTGGGCGGCCGGGATGATCTATGGCACCGTTGTCGCTTACGGCTACTGCACCGCATGCACGACGAGACCGTTCGCCAACTCGCTGGCCGTCGTACCGCTGCTCGGAAAGGCCGGTTACATCGGGCTGACCTCGTTCGTGGTCAACGTGCTGGTCGCCATCCTGCTGACCGTGGTGCTGCGTGCGGTGAAGGTGTCCAACGGCACTGACCTGACCAGGCAGTCCGACTACTTCGCCGACATCGGCGAGCCCGGGGTCGAACCCGTCGTCACCGAACACCGCCCGATCCACTGACCCCTGTCTGTAATGGGGTCTGGGGTGGTGATGCTGCCGGTTTCCCACGTTTACGTGGGAAACCGGCACTTTACCCACGAAACTTCATGGGTAAAGTACAAGTTTCCCGGGTAAAGCAGCCGGCGGAATCAGCGTGAAAGCACAGGAGTGTCACATGGCTAAGGGTGGACGGAGGCGACGGGCTCGCCGGAAGAAGAGCGCCAACCACGGCAAGCGCCCCAACGCCTGACACGCACACGGGCCCCGCGAAATCATCGCGGGGCCCGAATTTCGTGTCCGGGCGTACCTAAGGCTGCTGCTGGCGGTAGGTCGTCAGCTGAGTGATGATCTTGGCCCGCAGATGGCTAGGGGCCGTGTCGCCGCCGCAGTGCCGGTGCACCAGCGACTTCAGCGCTTCCTCCATGTCGAAGGTGTCCAGGCACGGCTCACACTCGACCAAGTGGCGGCGGATCGCTTGCGCGGTGGCCTCGTCGAGTTCGTGGTCCAAGAACTCCCAGACCCGTTCAACGACGTTGTGACACTCGTCGAAGGACTTTTCCTGCTCGCTCATGCTCGAGTTGCCTCCCGCCGCATCAGGCCGCGCTCATGCGCATAATCGGCCAGTAGTGTCCGAAGCGCATTCCGCCCTCTATTGAGACGTGACATGACGGTACCGATCGGTGTGCCCATGATTTCGGCGATCTCCTTGTAGGAGAAGCCCTCGACGTCGGCTAGATACACCGCGAGCCGGAAGTCCGGAGCCAGCTGCTGCAGCGCCTCCTTGACATCGGAGTCGGGCAGATTCTCCAGCGCGACGGCTTCGGCTGACTTCAGTCCCGACGAGGTGTGCGATTCTGCGCGGGCCAACTGCCAGTCTTCGATGTTCTCTCCATCGGAGATCTGCGGCTCGCGCTGCTTCTTGCGATAGGAGTTGATGTAGGTGTTGGTCAAGATGCGGTACAACCAGGCCTTCAGGTTGGTGCCCGGCGTGAACTGGTGAAAGGACGCGTACGCCTTTGCGTAGGTCTCCTGGACAACATCCTCCGCATCGGCAGGGTTGCGTGTCATACGCAATGCTGCCGCGTACAGCTGGTCCAGGTACTGCAACGCCTCGGCCTCGAAGCGGGCGTGCCGCTCCTCGGACGTGCCGGCGTGGGCAGCACTCTCCACTTCTTCGCTGCTCGTTGAACTCGGAGTCGACGATGTGCTCATCACGTACGAGAGTACAGATAAGCCAGATAAACGGATCAAGTCCGACGTGCTGTCGACCAATAGGGGCACGAATGAGGAAACGCGCTCATAGTCAAGGTATTCCCAACCGCGACGCAACGAATCCGCTGACCTCACGCAACACAAGGGCCCGCACGTCGGCTAGCGGAACGGCGGCCGACTTCGCTACCCGAAAACTGTGATCGGCACCAGGCAGCTCGACCAGTCGAATCCCGCTCGCATTGCCGACCGCATCGCGGATCTCAGCCGGCTTACCAAACGCGTCAGACGATCCCTGCAGTACGAGCCGAGGCGCCCCGGGTGCCAGCAGTTCGCCAATGCGCGACTTTTCGGGCTGCCCTGGTAGGTGCAGCGGAAAGGCAAGGCAGACGATACCCAGGGGCTGCAGCACATTCGCCGTCCGGCAGGCGACCCGAGCTCCAGCACTGCGGCCGCCGACGAACAGCGGAGCAGTGCCCCATGGTTGGCTGAGCAGCCAGTGAGTTGCGGCCAGCCACGCCTCATCGAGCTGCGCCGGCGGGCCGGCGATCCGGCGGCCGGCAGTCCGCCACGGCTGTTCAAACCTGACGACCGTCGTGCCCATTTCCGGCAGGTGTCGACCGAGGAGCTCCAGGTCCATGGCATTCGGCCCGCCCCCCGCCCCGTGCCCGAGAACCAAGATCGCAGCGGTTTCGCCTGCCACATCAAGGAGCAATCGCCCAGGTCCCCGTGGTGTTTCGACAGTGATCTGTTGAGTCGGCATCGCTCAGAGCAATGTGTCCTGAGCCTGGGTGGGTCTTTCCTCGGTTGTCTCCTCGATCGGTTCGAGCAACGAGGCGTCATTGTTTTCCACGCTGTTAACCGCCGTCGACACCGGGTACGCCTCAAGCAAGTGGGCTTCCGTCACCGCCAGCAGGTCTAGCGCGGAAGGCGCTTCGGTGAGATTCGGATCCAGCCAAGCATCCATCGCATCTCGAGTGATCACCATCGGCATTCGATCATGGATATGACCAGCAGCATCGGTCGCGTCAGTCGTGATCACCGAACATGTACGCAGCCAGGCCGCATCGTCCTCGCGGTCCTTGGTCGGATCCCGCCAGATCTCATAGATACCGGCCATAGCGAGCCGTTCGCCGTCACTGCGGTGGATGAAGAATGGCTGCTTCTTGATCTTGGAGCTCCGTCCGGCGGCAGCAATTCCCTCCGGGGTGTACCACTCGTAGAAGCCATCGGCCGGAAGCACACAACGGCGAAGGCTGAACGCCTTGCGAAAGGCCGGCTTCTCGGCAACCGTCTCCAGCCGGGCGTTGATCATCCGTGACCCGATGGAGGGGTCCTTCGCCCAGGAGGGCACCAAGCCCCAGACCAGCGGCGCCAGGCGCCGCCGGACTTCGTCGGAGCCTCGTACCCGGCGCTCGAAGACAGCGGGCACCGCAACGGTCGGCGCGACGTTGTAATCCGGGCCCGGCAGCCCGTCGAAAACGTCGTCGACGTCGAACTCAACTCGCAGTACGTCGGCGTTCGCCGACGACGCGTACCGTCCGCACATACCCATCGACGCTATCTCACGCCGCTGACAGCCAGCCCCGGCTTTTCCAGCGCAGCCGAGCACGATAGGAATAGCTCATGAGTCTGCTACGCGCTGGCGCCCGAACCATGCTCGCTTCCTACTTCGTCGTCACTGGAGTGAAGGCGTTGCGCAACCCGGATCAGTTCGTAAAAGCGGCCGAGCCCGTGGCTGAACGGGTCGTGCCGACGGTCAAGAAGTACACCCCGACGCAGGTGGCAACCGTCATTCCCGAGGACGCCGTGAACCTGGTCCGCCTCAACGGCGTGGCAAATGTCGTCGGCGGAGCTGCGCTGGCCACCGGCATCGGACGGCGGCTCGGAGCGCTTTTGCTGGCCTGCTCAATCGTGCCCAGCACCGTGGCCAGGCACCCATTCTGGAGCCAGCCGGATCCCGAAGAGAAGGCGCGCGACCGTCAGCAATTCCTGAAAAACATGAGCCTGCTGGGTGGTGTCCTGATCGCCTCGATGGACACGCAGGGCAGGCCAAGCCTCAGCTATCGAGCCCAGCGCGGTGGGCGGGCCCTAGCCAAGGAGACCCGCAGGGCCCGCAAGTCGCTGGCTAGGACCACTAGCAGTGCGACCGAGGAAGCCCTCGCCGGCGGTGCCGCACTCGTCGGCGCAGTCGCGGCAACGTCGCGATCCGCGCGGAAGAAAGCCGCAAAGGAGCTCAAGGCCGCCAAGGAGCTCGCGGGGAAGCAGGCAGCAGAGTTAAGGGAGGCCGCTGAAAAGGCAGCCAAACAGGCTCAAAAGGACGCCCGCAAGCAGCAGAAAGCCAGAAAGCGGAACAAGAACATCGAGCGCGGCGAGAACTAACATCACTGCCCACTAAGCTTCACCCCCGTGTCGCAGCCCCAATCCACCCCGTCCGAGTCTGGGTCGCGCTGGATGGCCCCTGAGGCTCCGGCGCCGATCCGGGCAACGGTACGAATTCCCGGCTCCAAATCGGAGACCAACCGGGCTTTGATTCTTGCTGCACTGGCCGACGGCCCATCGCTGATCACCGATGGACTGGAGGCTCGCGACACGCAGCTGATGCGCAATGCGCTTCGTGCGCTCGGCGTTCGGATCACAGAGGGCGGCGCCAAGCGATGGCAGGTCGATCCGCCGTCGCATTTGCGGGCCGGCGGGACCATCGACTGCGGACTGGCCGGTACAGTGATGCGATTCGTGCCGCCGGTGGCAGCGCTGGCTCCGGGTCCGGTCCGGTTCGACGGCGACCGCCAAGCGTACGCACGGCCGATGAAGGTGATCTTGAGGGCACTGCGCAGCCTCGGAGCCCGAGTCGACTCAGACGCCCTGCCGTTCACCGTGACCGGAAATCCTGACTTCGTCGGAGGCATCGTCAGCTTCGATGCGTCGGAATCGAGCCAGTTCGTCTCCGGGCTGCTGCTCAGCGGCGCTCGCTACACCCGAGGTGTTGATATCCGGCATGAGGGACCGCCGCTGCCATCGCTCCCGCACATCGACATGACCGTTGCGATGCTGCGCGCCCATGGAGTGGAGGTGAATCACGCCGAGCGCAATCGCTGGGTGGTTCGGCCGGGACGGATCCGAGCGCGTGACCTCACGATCGAACCCGACTTGTCCAACGCCGCACCTTTTCTTGCGGCCGCCGCAGTTACTGGCGGCACGGTGTCAGTGCCTGGCTGGCCCCTGCACACCCACCAGCCGGGTGATCAGATACGCGAGATCTTGGAACGCTTCGGCGCCGACGTGAGGTGGCGGCAAGGGGTGTTGTGGGTCCATGGCACGGACCACCTACACGGGGTCGATGTCGATCTGCGTAACGCCTCCGAGCTCACTCCCGTAGTGGCCGCCGTCGCTGCGTTGGCCGATTCAACCAGCCATCTACGCGGAATCGCCCATATCCGAGGCCATGAGACCGACAGGTTGGCGGGTCTGGAGGCCGAGCTGGATCGACTTGGTGCGCACGTCAATCAGACAGACGACGGTCTGGTGATTCATCCACGATTGCTTGGCGGCGATGTCTGGCACACCTATGCCGATCATCGGATGGCACAGGCCGGCGCTCTGCTCGGACTCGTTGTGCCGGATGTAGAGATTGACGACATCAGCTGCACCACCAAGACCATGCCGGAGTTCGTCGACCTTTGGAACGGGATGCTCACCGACTCGCAGCCGGTCGAGGACGACAGCGAGCAAGGCGCCCTGCCTTCGTGACTTCCCGCCATCTAGGTCAGGATGAGGAGGGCTTCGGCCGTCCCGGACGGAGCAGTCGGCCACGGACGAAGGACCGGCCCGACTATTCAGATGCCCAGACCGGAATGGTGATCACGGTCGACCGCGGGCGTTACCGCACCTTGATCGATGATCGGGAGGTGACCGCAACCAAAGCCCGGCACCTCGGCCGCACTGGAGTCGTCGTCGGCGATCGGATCCGCGTGGTCGGCGACACCTCAGGCGACGAGGGCACGCTCGGTCGGATCGTCGAAGTTCAGCCGCGGAATACCGTGCTCCGCCGAACTGCGGACGACGAGAACCCGTACGAGCGGCCGATCGTGGCCAACGCCGACCAGCTGGTCATCGTCACATCGCTGGCCAATCCCCCGCCACGGATCGGAATTATCGATCGCATCTTGGTTGCCGGGTATGACGCCGGCATCATCCCATTGGTCTGCCTGACAAAGGCTGACCTGGCGGCTCCCGACGAGTTGATCGCGCTGTACGAGCCGCTACGCGTACCGATCCTCGTGTCCCAACCGGCGGCGGACCTCGATCCCCTCCGGCAGGCGCTGTCGGGCCATCGCAGTGTGTTCGTCGGACATTCGGGTGTCGGCAAGTCGAGCCTGGTCAATGCGTTGATCCCCGGAGCCAGGCGGGTAATCGGGCAGGTCAGCGCAGCTACCGGTCGCGGCCGCCATATCTCGACCTCTGCCATCGCCCTGCGGTTGCCAGATCGGAGCGGCTGGGTGATCGATACGCCTGGTGTCCGGTCCTTCGGGCTCAGCCACGTCCGTCCACAGCGAATCATCGCGGCATTCCCCGACCTGAACGAGATCACTGTCGACTGTCCGCGAGGCTGTACGCATACGACCGGTGAGCCCGAGTGTGCGCTGGATGAGGCTGTCCGAGTGGGACAACTTTCTGTGTCCCGGCTGGAGTCGTTCCGGCGGATGCTTAGGTCCGGCCAGTAGCGTGGGGCCATGTCCGCTCCCTCGACCTCGAGCGCGCAAGGCGGCTTCGCTGGGCAGACCGGCCCTGGTCGCCAACCCGACGATGCCGTTCGCCGAGGCCTGACCGACGATCTGCGGCTCGCCCACCTACTTGCCGACGACGCCGACTCGATCACCATGCACCGGTTCAAGGCGCTGGACTTGTATGTCACTTCCAAGCCAGACCTCACGCCGGTCAGCGACGCGGACACGACAGTCGAAGAGGCTCTCCGCCGCACACTGAGCCGGGCGCGGCCGCGAGACGCTGTCCAAGGCGAAGAGATGGCCGCCACCGGCTGGGGGCCCCGTCGCTGGGTGATCGACCCGATCGACGGCACCAAAAACTTCATCCGGGGAGTGCCTGTCTGGGCGACGCTAATCGCGTTGATGATCAACGACGAGGTGGCGGTCGGCGTGGTCAGCGCCCCAGCATTAGGCCGTCGGTGGTGGGCCAGCCTCGGGGGAGGCGCCTACGTGGGCAAGTCGCTCATGTCTGGAAGCCCGTGTCAGGTGTCGGACGTGGCGCGGATCGAGGACGCCTATCTCAGCTACGCCTCTATCTCGGCCTGGGTGGACGCGGGGCAGGGCCAGGAGTTCGTCGACTTGCTGCGGTCCTGTTGGCGGACCCGGGCGTACGGGGACTTTTGGTCCTACATGCTGCTCGCCGAAGGCGGTGTAGACATTGCCTGTGAGCCGGAGCTCGCCCTGCACGACATGGCCGCCTGCTCCATCGTGGTGACCGAAGCTGGCGGCCGCTTCACCGACCTTGCCGGGAAAGATGGACCTCTTGGGACGGGTGCCTATGCCACGAACGGCCGCCTTCACAATGCCGTTCTGAAGCAGCTTCGGCCGTACGGATTCAACGCCTGATTATTCCCAATCAACCACAATGACTAGATGAAGCTAAGTCACCGGTTCAGCTTGCCGGCAACGGTCGAAGAGGCATGGACCGCGTTCTTCTTCCCCAACCGGATTGCACCGTGTTTCCCCGGGGCAACACTCGGCCGGGTCGACGGCAACTACTTCGATGGCGTGGTGAAGGTCAAGCTCGGGCCGATGCCGGTCGAGTACGAAGGCACCGCGAGCTTCCGAGAGCGGAGCCCGGAGAAGCAGCGGATTGTGATCGAGGCTCGCGGTGAAGACCGACGCGGACGCGGCGCAATCAGCGCCACGGTCAGCATGACCTTCAACCAGGCCGAATCCGGGACTGACGTCGAAGCGAGCAGCGAGGTCGAGCTGACCGGCCAGGCGGCGTCGTTCGGCGACAGTGTCGTACAGGAAGCGAGCGACCGGTTGGTGCAGCGGTTGGTCGCATGCGTATCCGCCAAGTTCGCTAGTGGCCTTGGCGATCCGCCGACGGCAGGAGAGCTTGCCATGGCGGGCCCTCCGCGACCGGCCGTCCGCTCAGAGGAATCCAAACGGCCGGCGGCAATTTCGGTCGCTGAGCCGCCGCACACGGTGGACCTCGAGAATGAGCCCACCCCGACAGCGACACCCCAACCCGCCGAAACAACCGACCTCGAACCCGAACCCACCCCAACACCCACACCCCAACCCGCCGAAACAACCGACGCCGAACCCGAACCCACCCCGACAGCGACACCCCAACCCGCCGAAACAACCGACCTCGAACCCGAACCCACCCCAACACCCACACCC
>JBKPML010000165.1:0-34271 GCA_046732135.1 Actinomycetota bacterium | reverse complement strand
ACAAACCGAGGCCCAGCAGCGCCGCTCCACCGCTGCGCATGCCGTAGACGATAAGCAGAGCGCAACCAACGGCGGTCGCCATGGCTGCCGCAGCGAGGGTGGCGAGTGCAGGCCGCGGACGCAGCTCATAACGCGAAGCTGCCGGCAGCTCAGAACCGACATCGCCCACCGACGCACCATATCGAGGCTAACTTGGGAAGCGTCAGCGGCGAGGGTGGGATTCGAACCCACGGAACGGTCTCCCGCTCGGGCGCTTTCAAGGCGCCTGCACTAGTCCACTATGCGACCTCGCCCAGGTCGACACTCGAGCGCCAGGGCACGGTGATCCTACTCTGCAACGGCTGACCGCCTGTGGGACGCTGGCCCGGTGCGGGCCATCATTGCTAGCCAGCCGGGCGGTCCAGAGGTCTTGCAACTTCAAGAGATTGAGACACCGTCGCCCGCCGCCGGTGAGGTGTTGATCAAGGTTGCGGCTGCCGGAGTCAACCGTGCCGACCTGCTTCAACGACAGGGCGACTATCCGCCGCCGCGAGGCGCCAGTGGGCTCATCGGCCTGGAAGTCAGCGGCGAGATCGCAGCAGTGGGCAACGATGTCGTCGACTGGCAGGTTGGCGATGCCTGCGTCGCACTGCTGGCTGGCGGAGGGTATGCCGAGTTCGCCGTCGCACCGGCCGGCCAGGTCATTCCACCGCCGCCGGGTGTGGACCAGGTGACAGCCGGCGGTGTGACCGAGGGCGCCGCCACGGTCTACACCAACCTCGACCGAGTGGGACTGCGCGCCGAAGAGGTGTTTCTGGTGCATGGCGGATCCGGTGGCATCGGCTCGTACGCAATTCAGTACGCCAAAGCGCTCGGCGCGGCCGTCATTGCTACGGCCGGCCGTGAGGACAAAATCGACTTCTGCCGATCGATCGGCGCCGACCATGCTCTGTCGTACCGAGATAAGTGGCCCGCCAAGATCGAAGAGATCACCGACAACCGTGGCGTCGACGTCATCCTCGACTCGATTGGCGCGAAGTACCTTGAAGATCACCTTCGATTGCTGGCAACTGGTGGACGGCTCGCGGTGATCGGCCTGCAGGGCGGCAGGAGAGGATCTCTCGATCTTGCCGGCCTTATGGCCAAGCGCGGCTCAGTCAGCGCCTCATCACTGCGCGCCCGCCCCCCGGCCGAGAAAGCCGAGGTCTGTCGCGCGGTGGTCGATCAGGTCTGGCCATTGATCGGCAGCGGCGCCATCAAGCCGCCGCCGAGGACCACCTTTCCGCTGGCCAACGCCGCTGCCGCACATGCACACCTCGAATCCGGCAACAACATCGGCAAGATCATCTTGACGGTGAGCTAGGAAATCAGGCTCAACCAGACCAAAACAAAGCCGAATGCCAGGAATCGCGCCTCGTGGTCTCCGACCAGCACCTCCGACTACTCGCCGACCTTGGTCACACCGAACATCAGCGTCTTGCGGGCGACGTCGTAGAAAGCTGTCGAAGTGTTGCGCAGCAAATCTTGCAACACATCTGCGTCGTCATCGTCGAGCAGGAGCACCTCTTCCGAGGCACCCTGATCAAGGATGAGCTGCAAGGTCCAGGTGCCATCTTCGCCAGGGTCACCGGCCATCCAGCTGAACTGGTAGTGGCTGACCTCACGGACCTGCAGGGTGATATCGGTCGCCGGCTGCGAGACATCTGACACAACGCTCTCCTCTCGAGCAAAAACAAGCTGGATTCCCCAGCACTACAGGAAAACCTTCATGCAAGCAAGGCCGCCCAAGGGGACTAGGAAGTCCAGGCCCGCCAGAGGCTGGCGTATTCCCCTCGTGCCGCCACCAGCTCCTCGTGACTGCCGAGTTCGACGACCCGACCGTCGATCAACACAGCGATCCGGTCGGCATCGTGGGCCGTGTGTAATCGGTGGGCGATGGCGACTACGGCACGGCCCTGGAGTAACGCAGCCATCGACCCTTCGAGGTGCCGAGCGGTCCGTGGATCGATCAGCGATGTGGCCTCGTCGAGTACCAGCGTGTGCGGGTCGGCCACGACCAGCCGCGCCAGAGCAACCTGCTGCGCCTGGGCCGGGGTCAGGGAGAGGTTGCCGGAGCCGAGCTTCGTATCGAGCCGGTGCGGCAGCCGCTCGACCCAGTCCCACGCTTCGACCGTACGGAGCGCCTCGATGACCCGTTCATCGGGTGAGTCTTCCCGAGCCAAGACGATGTTGTCCCGCACCGTGCCGGTGAACACGTGGTGTTCCTGAGTTACCAGCGCGACCTCGGTTCGCAGGACCTCCAGCGGAAGTCGTATGGCCTCCACGCCACCGACTGTCACCGAACCGGTTCGAGGACCGTTAACCCCTGCCAGCAATCGGCCAAGCGTCGACTTGCCAGATCCACTCGGTCCGACAATTGCCAGGCGCTCACCTGGCCGCAGGTCGAGATCGACGCCGTGCAGGACGTCACGACCTTCCCGATAAGCAAAGCGCACGTCAGCGGCGGAAACCTTCGTGCCAACCGGCCGTTCTTCTCCGGCCTCGCGATCTTGTGGCACGGCCGCAATTCCCAAGAGCCTGGTCGTTGACGCTATGCCAATCTGGAGCCGGTCGAGGTTCCGAACCAGCCGCTCCATGGGCTCAACCAGCCCTTGCAGATACAGCGTGGCAGCCGTGATTTGGCCCAACGTCACCCAGCCGTTGAAGTAGCCCCATGCGCCAACCAGCAGCAAGATCACCACCGGCGTGTCGTAAGCCAACCCCAGGAGCGCGAAGAGGATGTTGCGCAGGGTCATCGTGTAACGCTCCGCTTGACTGGCGATGGCGATGTCAAAGTCACCGCGCTCGATTCGGTTCTCCTGCAGGGCCAAGGCCTCGACCGTACGGGCGCCCTCTACCGTCTCGGTCAAGGTGGAGTTGATCTGGGAATACGCCCCACCCTCAGTGATGTACCCCTTCGGCGCCCGTGCGAGGTAACGCGATCCTCCAACGAGCACCAGCGGCGCCACGATCAACAGCGGGACGGATAACAGAACTGAGTTAAGCAACATGGCTACGACGGTCAGCGTGACGGTGATGCCCGCGATCACTGCCTCAGGTAGGCCGTAGCGCACGCTCTCGCTCATCGTGCCGACATCCCGGGTGACCCGAGTGACCAGATCGCCCGAGCTGGCACTTTCCACCCGGCCCAATGGCAGCCGTAGCACCGTACGCACGACATATTCGCGAGCTTCGGACAGCAGGTCCTGCCCGAAGATCACCGATGCCAGCAACGCGAAGAAAGTAGCGAGGGCCTGCACCAGGACCACGCCGGCGACCGCGAGCGCCAATCCGTCGATCGTCGCTGCGAGCGTGCCGGGTGCCGAAACGCGGTCCACGAGATCACCGAGAAGTCGTGGGATGACTAGTCCCGCTATCGCCGCCAACGAGTGGAGGACTAGCAAGGCGGTGATCAACAACGGATGGCGCTTGAGCAAGCCACCGACAAAACGGACAACAGCACTCCGCTCTGCGACGGGCAGTCCGCGTTGGGGGTTCCGAGAACTATCGAAGAAGTCACGCGCGCGTCGTTCCCGCTCCAAATGACGTCGACGCTGCGCCCTCAGCCGTTCCCCGATTGCCACGTGATCCGGAGGCACCAACTCCTCCGGCACGCGCAACTCCGTCGGACTTTGGCGCCAGGTTTCGGCCGAGCCGCGCAGTCCGATCTGCAACTCAGACATCGGCATCCTCGAATGTGCGAGCCACGACAGCGCGATACAAAGGATTCCCCTCGAGCAGCGACTCGTGGCTGCCAGTAGCGACGATGACTCCGTCTTGTAGCAGCGCCACCTCGTCGGCATAGTGCAGCAGCAACGGCGATGCCGATATGACGATCGTCGTGCGCCCAGCCCGGTGGGCGGTGAGCCGACTGGCGATCAAGGCCTCAGTATGGGCATCCACGGCGGAGGTCGGCTCCACCAAGATCAAAATCTCAGGGTCGATGGCTAGCGCCCTTGCCAGGACGATTCGCTGTCGCTGGCCTCCAGAAAGACCGCGCCCTCGTTCCTCGAGCTCCCCTTGCCAACCACCCGGCAATGACTCGAACACATCTTCAGCGGCAGCCACGTGCAGTGCTATTTCGGCCTGGTCCAAGCTAATCCTGCCGTGGGGATCGATGGCTTCCTGGAGTGTGCCCGCGAACAGCTGGCTCTTGGTATCACTGACCATGATCGTTTCCCGCACGTCGACCAAAGCCGCATCGGCAAGGTCAACTGGGCCCAAAGCGACTCCGGAATTGCTCAGGGCAAGCTTGCGGTCGCGGTTCGCCAGCTTTTCCCGCTCGCGCTGCTGTCGAGCCTGCAGCCGCCGCGCAGCACGACCCTTCACACCCTCGTCGATTTCCACGCTGGGTGGCTCGGACTCAGCAGGCAGATAGCGGCCGAGGCGGTCGGCCAAAGCGGCGGCCTCATCCGGCAACGCGGACACCACCATCGTGAGCCGGCCCGGCTGCGCGAGAAATCCTGAAGCCGAATCAGAAATCGGCGCGTCGGTCGGCAACCGAAGCGCCGGGACCGGCCTTACCCAGGGCGGCTGCTGGCCGAGGACGGCGATGGTCTTGCGCGCCGCGACGGTGGCCCGGACCCACTTCTGGGCCAACTCGAAGAACGTCTGAATCGGCCACACCATGAAAACCGCATAGCCGAAGAAACTCACCAGCTCACCGACCTGCAACTCGCCCGCCAGAACCTCGCGCCCTCCAAGCCAGGTCAGGGTCACCAGAAAAAGGCCAGCAAACAGCACGCCGGTCGCATCCGTCGCAGCCTGCCATCGACCGGCGGCAACGCCCGCAGCACGGGTTCGCCGCGACTGTTGGTAGTAGTTGCGAGCGAAGGTGCGCTCGCCTCCAATCCCGCGCAGAATGCGCAGCCCGGCGACGATGTCCGCCGCCAGCGAGGTCAGCTCCGAGGACCGGGTGCGCTCGGCATGCTGACGCCGATGCATCGGCCGCAGCAAAGGCATGGCGAGCAGGACGAGTAGCGGTGCGGCAGCGAGGACGACCAGACCAAGCTTGGGTGCGGTGGATAGAACCAGCCCGGCGACCACAAGATAGGCAACCAGCGCTCCCACCGCCCGGGTGCCGACCTCGGTGATCGCGCCGATGTGTTCGGTATCGCCGGAGGACACACTCAGCACTTCCCCGGTCGGCACTCGCTGCGGCAGCACGTGTCCCAGCTGTGTGCTCTTCCGTGTGACCAGCATCATGATGCTGAACATGGCGACCAGCCAGGTCCGAACAATCATGGTGTGACGCAGCACGCCGGCCGACACCCCGACTATTGCCAGACCGAGCATCACCATGCTGAGCCTGACCACGGTCGACATGTCCTCAGCCTTGATGCCTTCGTCGATCACCTTGCCGACAACGTACGGGCCGATAGCGCCGGGCAACCACTCGCCAATGCCGAGCAGGGCGCTGAGAAGCAGAGCCGGTGCCTGCTGCCACATCAGCCAACCGATGAAGCGATTGGGACCACGAGTGTCAGGATCACGGAAGTCACGGGAACCAAGACGAGCGCGCGAGTTCGAGCCTCCGCTGCCGGTATGACCGGAGCGCGCTGCTGGCGTACGAAACTCGGGAACAACCGGCGGGAAATTATGCATGACCGCACAACTTTACGGCGCTAGTCGGGCAGTCCTCCATCGGTTTTTGGGCCACTTCCCGCGGTTAGTCGGCTCGCGACGAGGCGGCACCTAGGATCGAATCCATGACCAGTGATCAGGGCGGCACGGACGAGGCGCCCCAGCAGATGCAGGGCGTCGCCGGAGCCACACCCGACGGGCGGGCTTATGTCGTGACGCCGCAAGCGATGGCGGTGGAGGGCCCGCCCCGCGCTGAGGTCGAGAACGACAACGAGCCTCGATCAGTCACCGACATGGTCGAGCAGCCAGCTAAGGTGATGCGGATTGGCAACATGATTCGGCAGCTGCTGGACGAGGTGAAGTCCGCGCCGCTCGACGAGGCCAGCCGGCAACGGCTACGGAGTATCCACACCGCCTCGATCAAAGAGCTCGAGGACGGCCTCGCGCCGGAACTTATCGACGAGCTGGAACGCATCACGCTGCCGTTCAGCGACGAGGCGACACCCACCGATGCCGAACTCCGGATCGCCCAGGCCCAACTCGTTGGCTGGCTGGAGGGCCTGTTCCACGGCATCCAGACGGCACTCTTCGCCCAGCAGATGGCGGCTCGAGCTCAACTCGAGCAGATGCGACGCGCTCTACCGCAGGGGCCGGTGCCGCCACCTTCACCGGAGCAAGCGCCGAACCGTGATCGCAGCAGCGGGATGTACCTGTAGGAATGGAGCCGAGCGGGTTCTAGCCAGTCTTCCCGGCGGACCTCAGCCGAACCAGTGCAACAACTCGGCCACCGGACCACCCTCGGCAAACGGGCCCGTCACGACATCCGCGGCATGCTGCACATCCTCCGCCGCGTCACCGATCGCGACACCGCGGCCGGCCCAGCGCAGCATCTCAATGTCGTTTCGGCCATCGCCGAAAGCCAGCACATCGGCCGAATCGACACCAAGATCGTCCGCGACCTCCTGCAGCGCGGTGGCCTTGTTGACCCCGAGCGGGGCAATGTCCAGCCACGCACTCCACCCGACGAAGTAGCTCACGCCCTTTAGCCCGAGTTGTCTGGCCAGTTCGGTGAAGTCCTCCTCCGACGCAGTCGGGTCACGCAGGATGATGCGGGTCACTGGCCGGGAGCTGAGCTGTTCGATACTCTCAATGACCATCTCTCCGGTCAGGTCGCCACCTGGAAAGTGATCATTGAGCCGGTAGCCGCGGCCGATCTCCTCAACGGCAATCAGAGTCCCCGGAGCAAAGTCGACCACCTTCCTGATGACCTGGCGCGGGTCGAAGGTGATCGCCTTGCGGATCTGCTGCGGCGGATACGACACGACGACCGCGCCGTTGGAGCAGACCGACGCGCCGGGCGGCAGCCCCAGATCCTCGAAGACGGGTCGAGTGCCATGCCACGACCGCCCGGTTGCCAGCACCACCGGAACGCCAGCATCAAGGACGATACCGACGGCCTTGTGTACGGCCTCGGGCAGCGCGCCGTCAAGATCGACAATTGTCCCGTCGATGTCGAGCGCCACCATTCGGGGTCGCCAGATAGATGCCGAGGAGCTCATCGCAGGTCAGTGATCAGACTCGGGCATCGATCGGCAGGAGAGCCTCCCGGCCACCGAGGAAGGGTCGCAGGGAGGCCGGGATCCGTACACTGCCGTCGGCTTGCTGATGGTTCTCCAAGATCATGATGATGGTTCGGGTCATTGCGCATAGGGTCCCGTTGAGCGTTGCGACCGGCCTTAAGCCTTCGTCAAACCTGGCCCTGATATTCAACCGGCGGGCCTGGAACTCGGTGCAGTTCGACGTCGACGTGACTTCGCGATAGCGCTGCTGCGTGGGGAGCCAGCCGTAACAGTCGTACTTGCGGGCAGCGCTCAGACCAAGATCACCACTGGCCAGTTCCAGGACTTGGAACGGGATCTCCAAGGCGTTTATGAACTCCTTCTGCCAACCCAGCAGCTTCTGGTGCTCAGCGTCGGCATCCTCAGGTGCGCAGAAGACGAACATCTCCACCTTGTCGAACCAGTGCACCCGAAAGATGCCCCGAGTGTCCTTGCCGTAGGAGCCTGCCTCACGCCGGTAGCTCGGGCTGTAGCCGACGTAGTGGAGCGGAAGGGTCGCTGGGTCCAAGATTTCGTCGGCGTGGTACGCGCCCAGCGGCACCTCCGCCGTACCGACCAGATAAAGATCATCTTCGGTTAGGTGATAGACGTCCGACGCGGCTTGGCCGAGGAACCCCGTGCCCTCCATCGCATGTGGCTTGACTAGTGCCGGCGGCACAACGGGATGGAAGCCATTCTTCATCGCGAAGCTCATGGCCAAGTTGATCAATGCGAGTTCCAGTTCGGCACCCTGGCCGGTCAAGTAGTAAAAACGGCTGCCGGAGACCTTGGCGCCCCGCTCGACATCGATCGCGCGGAGGAGGTGACCCAGTTCGAGATGATCTTTGGGAACGAATCCTTCGGCGTCGAAGTCCCGCGGCCGACCGTGGCTTTCCAGCACCACATAGTCGTCCTCGCCACCCGAAGGGACCCCGTCGGCAACGATATTGCCGACCAGCTTGAGCATCTCCTCGAACGTGCCGGCTACCTCAGCGCGGTTCCCATCCGCCTTCTTGACGAGGTCGGCAAGCTCCTTGGTTCGCTCCAAGAGCGCCTGTCGTTCGTCACCACTCGCTCGGGCTACCCGCTTGCCCAGCTCCTTCTGCTCCGCCCGCAACTCCTCGTACTGTGCGATCGCATTGCGCCGTGCCTCGTCCGCGGTCAACAGATCGTCCACCAGCGACTCGGATTCGCCCCGAGCGCGTTGTGAGGCTCGAACCAGCTCGGGGTTGCTGCGCAGCAGCTTGGCGTCGATCACCCAGTCAGCCTACCGAGCGCAACCGGTCGGACCCGGCGCATTGATCGCGCAAATCCGGTGACGGGACGTAGCGTTGATCAGCCGCGCACGCGCGGCTGCGATGGAATGATGCCCACCATGGTTCGACGACCACCGACCCGGTCGACGATCGTTTTGGTCGTTGGACTGCTCGTGGCGTTCGGATTGTGGACCTGGCTGGTCTTCTCTTGGCCGCCCATCGCGTCCTTGGATAGCCGATGGCTGGCCCCTCCGTTGGACCCGAGTTCGCCGACCGCCGAGATCGTGGGCGCGTGGGCGCTGCTCACTTGGCCCGGCCTCGTGTACGCCGCATTGGCCGGCGTGGGCATCTGGGCCTACCGGCATCGGTTACGCCAGCTGGCCATCGCCCTCCTCCTGATCATCCCGCTTGCGTGGGGAGCCTCCGCGCTCTTCAAGATTCTGTTGCAGCGAGAGCGTCCAGAGCAGCGACTGGACTTGATCACATCCACCGGGTATGCGTACCCGTCGGGTCATACGGTCGCGATAGTTGCCAGCACCGTCGGCGTGGGAGCTGTGTTTGCGGTGACTCGACAGAGCGCACGGAGACGCCTGGCCTGGACCCTGGGCGGCAGTGTCTTGATACTCTCCGTCGCCCTCGACCGATGGCTGACCGGCTCGCACTATGTCTCAGACATCGTCGCCGGGGCGCTGCTCGGAGGATTCGTCGCATCGCTGTCGCTCGTCCTCGCCGGTGTTCAAGTTCCCGTTCCACACGAGCTGGTCAGCGAATTGGTCCGCAACAAGGCAGTGCCATCGATCCCAAAGGCGGAGCAGAAGCGCTGTGCCGTCATCTACAACCCTGCTCGGGTCACCGATTGGGTGACCTTTCGCCGCCATGTCAGTTATGAGCTGAATACACGCGGTTGGCAGCCACCCTGGTGGTTGGAAACCACGGTTGAGGACCATGGGAGGGCGATGGCGAGGCAGGCGGTCGAGCAGGAGGTGGACCTGGTCCTGGTCGCAGGTGGCGACGGCACCGTACGGGTCGTCTGTTCTGCGTTGGCTGGCACGGGTATCCCACTCGGTCTGATACCGGCCGGCACCGGGAACTTGCTCGCGCGCAACCTTGGTATCCCGCTGGACGAGGCGGCGGCGCTGGATGTTGCCCTCGACGGGCACGACAAGCCGATCGATCTCGTCAAAGTCACCCTCGACGATGTGGCCCATGATCATTTTGCCGTGATGGCTGGCATCGGGCTGGACGCGATGATCATGCAGGGCACCAACCAGGACCTCAAGAAGGCGGTCGGATCTGCCGCGTACTTCTTGGCAGCCGCACAGAATGCAAACCACCCGGCACTGCAGACGATCATCGAGATGGACGACGAACCGCCGGTAGCACGCCGAGCGCACGTGATCGTGATCGGCAATGTGGGTTATCTCCAGGCGAACATTCCGCTGATTCCGGACGCCAAGGCTGACGATGGACAACTTGATGTGATCATCGCCTCGCCTCGAAGCCTCCGCGACTGGGTACGGCTGACAGCTCGGGTGCTCGCCCGGCAACGCCGGTCAGATGATCAACTCGACCGGCTGACGGGTCAGCGAGTCAAGATCACAGTCGATCCGCCGGACCAGTACCAGATGGACGGTGACACGGTGGGCGAATGCAGGTCGCTGCTCGCTGAGGTCCAGCCGGGCGCCTTGCTGCTGAGAACTCCCCGACCGGCACGCCGCGAGCTATCGGCCGGCCCCCACGAGGCCGTCGAACAGTCGGTACCAGCTGACAGCGCGACAGACGGCGATGGCAGGTCAGCCCTGAAGTTCCTTAAGCCATTGCGAGGCCGCCGCATATTCGGCGTTAGACGTTCCCGGCTGGATACGAGGCTCGGTCCCGTCGGCGCGGGGATAGCTACCGAGAAACACGACATCGGCGCAGATCCGATGCAATCCGATCAAGGCCTCGGCCAACCGAGCGTCGCTGATATGCCCCTCAGCGTCGATCGAGAAGCAGTAATCACCGAGAGTCCGCTTGGTCGGCCGTGATTCGATCCGGCAGAGGTTGACGCCTCGGCTGGCGAACTGCTCGAGAATTTCGAGCAGTGCACCGGGATGATCTTCACGCATGAACAACACCATGGTCGTCTTGTCGGCCCCCGTAGGCGACCCCACCTGGCCTGGTCGGGTGACGAGGACGAACCGAGTGACAGCGTCGGGGTTATCCGCTATCTGATCGGCCAGTCGCTCCAAGCCAAGCTTCTCACCGGCGATCTTGGCACAGATCGCGGCGTCGAAGCGGGAGTCCGCGTTGGCGACCTCCTCCGCTGCACCCGCGGTCGATCCCGCCTCCGTTACCAGCGCCTCGGGGAGGTTGATGGCGAGCCAGTCTCGGCACTGCGCGGCGGCGTGCGGATGGGTCAACACGTTGCGTACCTGATCAAGACGAGTGCCGGGTCGCCCGAAAAGCGTGAACTGTACGGGAAGCAGCACCTCGCGAATGATCACCAGCCGGTCGCCGTAGGTCAAGTTGTCTAATGTCGCGGCAACTCCGCCTTCGACTGAGTTCTCGATGGGCACCAGCGCGCCTGCCACCTCGCCCGCGCGTACCGCATCGAGCGCCTGGCCGACGGTCGGATACGGAATCGGTTCGCCGGCCAACGAGGGCAGGGTCAGCAGGGCCTGATGCGAGAAGGTTCCAGGCGGCCCGAAGTAGCCGTAGTTGGCGGGCGCTGATACAAGCACCGGGTCAGGTTATCCCGCTCCCAAGTGTTTCTCCGGAAATATCGAGCGCTAGGCGGCAAGCCGTTGGATGGCCCGATCGCCTCGTTTGCCGACCGGCCGCAGGTCGGTTGCGGCGCCGAGCCCGGACCGCGGCATGCCGACATAGATTGACTCGGCGCCCGACACCTCGAACGTCTCGTGCCAAATACCGACGGCACCTGGAGCCTCGCGCGCCCGCCGATTGAATTCGGTCCAGGCGGGTCGATGTCGTGCGGACTGGTCGCTGGCATACGAGTAAAGCTTGTCGATCGACGTCCAGTACTGCACAAACCAGGGCCCGCGAGGATTGAAGACCAACCGATAGCCGATGAGGCCTGAGTCCGGATCCTTCGACAACTCGGCGATCATGCCGGGCATGGCCCGGAATACCGGCAACCACAAATCTGGTCGCCATGGCTTGTTGATCCGCATCCCAATCAGGAAGACAACCAAGTCGCCCTCATAGCGGTGAGTCATGCGCCCAGGAATGATGTCGGCCATCGAAGTTCCTCTCGATTAGATAGTGTTACTCTCCAATATTGGGGAGTAACACTATCCAATGTCAAGTGAAGTGGGGACGGAGTGCGAATCTCAGAGCTAGCCGCTCGAACCGGTGTACCGGTCCCGACGATCAAGTACTACCTACGGGAGGGGCTGCTAGCGCCGGGTTCTTTGACCTCCGCCACCCAAGCTTCCTACGACGAATCGCACGTAGAGCGGCTTCGACTCGTTCGTGCGCTGCTTGGCTCCGCTGGACTGTCCATCGCAAGCACGCGGCGGGTGCTGGAAAGTGTCGATTCACCACCCGATTCGGTGCATGAACTGCTCGGAGTCGCCGCCGAAGCTGTGAGTCGGCCGACGGCGGCCGCAGGTTCACACGAGCGGGTGCACGAGCTGATGGAGCGCTGGGGCTGGCGGCTCGACACTGAGGATTGCCCATCTCATGCGGCTCTCGCCGAGGCGCTCGAGGCACTGGATGCAGCAAGCTTTGAACTGTCGGAGGGAATGCTGGAGAACTATCGCGAGCACATGCAAGCAATCGCCGAACGGGAAGTGGCCAGCGTACCGACCGACCCCCCGGAATCAGCGGTCCGGTACGTCGCGCTCGGCACGGTGCTGATCGAGCCCGTGCTGCTCGCGCTTCGCAGGATGGCCCAGCAGGAAGCCTCCGCTCGCCGATTCGAGGCCCAGAGGTGACAGATCTGGAGGCGTTCATCGCCCGCCTGCCCAAGGCCGAATTGCATGTGCACCAAGTCGGCTCTGCCTCACCGCGGATCGTCGCCGACTTGCGGGGCGACATCCGGGCAAAGTGCCGAGTGACCCTGACGATCTTGCTCGGTTCTTCATATTCAAGGACTTCGCTCACTTCATCACGATTTACCTCTCCGTCGTCGAGTTGATCAAGACGGCGGATGATGTCCGGCTGCTGACCTACGAAGTGGCTGCCGAGATGGCGAAGCAGAACATCCGGTATGCCGAGCTCACGGTGACGCCATAGATCTCCGTGCGCGAGGAGCTTCCGGCCGAGGCTTTCCTAGAGGCGATCGAGGACGCCCGGCTGTGTGCCGCTCGTGACCATGGAATCGAGCTGCGCTGGATCTTCGACATCCCTGCGGATTTCGGCCTACCGGCCGCTGAGGCGACTGCGGCCATCGCCTGTGATCATGACGTGCCAGGCTTCGTGGCATCGTTCCTCGATCCTCCGGGAAAGGCGTGGCTGATCGCAGAAATCGATGCTTACACCGACAGTCCCACTTTAGGGTGCTGCTTTCTCATTGCCCGCGACAGGGCTCCAGCGCGGCGGTGATCAGCGCCTCGCAGCGCTGCTCGACCCGGATGTCACAAGAGGCTCTGGCTCCTCCATTGCTGACTTGGATCGGAGCGGGAAGAGCTCGTCGCGATCCGGTTTCTTCCACCACAGCACAACGGAAAGCAACACAGCGCACTGGAATATCGGCGACAAAGTGTCGCGAATCCGGTGAGCGGTGAAATCGAGTGCCGGGCCCATCGTGATTGCTCGGCCCGGGACATAGGCAAGTGAGAGCGGTGCGGCACGCAGCAACATGATCCGATCAAGCTTGCTGGGCGCCATCAAGGCGAGCGGCATCCAGGCCATCAGGTCGTACCAGGACAGTGTGTACATCGACGTAATCAACCAGGCGACTGAGAGCACCACCGACGTCCGCACCGCGATGCTCAGTGGATCACCCAGCGGGTCAAGGCCTTCAGCTAGACCGGGCGCCGGAGTCAAAGGCACAACCCTGGAGAGCATCCAGGCGATCACGAACAGCCCTGCGTAGGAGATGATCCCGACAACGACCTTGGCCTGGATCCCGGTCAGGAACAAATCAAAAAAGCGGAAGACGGGATTGGCCCAGGAGCCGACACTGACGTAACCGCCGTTCCGCAGGGCCTGGAAGAAGGCGGTTGGCTGCCAGACTACGTAGCAGAGGCCCATCGGGACGATCGTTCCAAGGCAGAGCAGCAGAGCCTTCCTTGGTTCACGGCGATAGGCCCACAACATCGCAAGGCCCCAAATGCCGATACTGACCTTGGCGCAGCCGGCCAGCCCGATCCCAATGCCAGCCAGAAAGGGGCTCTTCCGGATGAACAAAAGCCCTACGACGGCGAACATCACAGACAGCGCCTCGTTGTGCGCGCCGGCAACCACCGCCCAAATCAGCATCGGGTTGGCAATGGTGAACAAGGCGGCGCGCGCCTGTCGGCCACGATCGCTGCGGGCCAGCCAGACGATGCCGGCACAGGCCAGGATGAACGAGACGACCGAAAAAACCTGCAGCCAGAAGACGATGTCGTGCATGTTCTCCCCGCCCAGCCGGTTGGCCAGCCACTGGCTGAACGAGGTGATGGGGCCGTAGACGCTCGGTGTGTCCTGCCACGGGCGCTCGGTCCAGCGCAGCACAGGATCGTACTGGCCGCGGAAGATCTCAGCCGGCGTGATCTCGTACGGATCCCGCCCGATGACTTGCAACCTTCCGTAGGCCGCGTACATCAACACGTCGGCCGAAGTGAGTGGCGGTACCAGAGCCGTGATCAAGCTGAGCGCAGCACCAAGTCCGAAGACCTTGCGCGGATTTGGGCTCCAGCCGTCAGCGAGCGCTCGCATGCCCACCCACATGCCTAAGGCACCGACGAATATCGCGACCCAGATCATGATCGAGACGACCCACTCGTTTGGGTTGACGATGCCGTAAGGCAGGTACCAAGGCGGCAAGTACGACTCGCGTGTCCCCAACCTCAAGGCGACGGCTGACGGGCCGAGCGCCGCGGTGATCACGGTCAGAGCCGTGGTGCCGACGATGCCAGCCAACGCGTATCGATGATCTCGATGCCAGACTTTCGGCCGGTAAACCGGCCTGGGCGGCCTGGCTGGGTCTCCGCCACGGTCGCGCGCCCGGGCGGTCATCGCTTGAGTCGTTTGAGCAGTCCCGACACGCCGCCGGTGTCCTTCAGCTCCTTTATGCCAGCCGAGACCAGCCCGCGAGAGGTGAGGGCTCGGGTAACGTCACGAAGCTGCCTGACCCGATGCAATTGCGCACCGAGATCGCTTCCTGTCGGGCGGTGCCAAAGATCGACATCGATCTCTCGAACTCGGAGGCCGGCTCGAAGCACGTCGATCGTCATACCCACTTCCATGCCCCAGCCTGCTGCTAGCGGACTGGCAAGTTCAAAGGCGCGGCGCGAAATGCATCTCTGGCCCGACAGGGGAGCTCGCGGGGTCCAGCCGGTCAGCTCTTCGATGCCTCGTGATGCGGTGCTCATCACCAGTCCGAACCCTCCCGGCGCGCTACCGTCCGCCATACGCTGCACGGGCAGCACCGCGATGGTCAAATCGACCTCACCCGAAACCACCGGCTCGATGAGCGGCGCACAATTGGCAGCGCTGTCGCCAAGATCAGCGTCGAGCAGAAGCAGGGTCCCGGCCTCTGGTCGGCCGTCCCGCGACTCCAGCACCCCGAGCGCGTTGACCGCCGATTCCACGGCAGCTGCCTTGCCGCGACTGCGAGCATGCGAGACCACGATCGCTCCCGCGGCAGCAGCGCGCGATCCAGTGCTGTCGTTGCTGCCGTCGTCACAGACGATCACCAGCTGCACCCCGGGGAGCGTACGGGCCGCCGTCACCGTTGCCTCGATGCTGTCTAGTTCATCCTTCGCCGGGATGACACAGACCACCCGCGACAGGGCTGAACTCACAGGCCAAGGGTAGCCATCGGGCCGGCCGACGCTTCCGGACTCTCAGCCACCTCCACCGCACTACGCTCGAACCTCGTGTACGGAGTGCGATCTGAAGTCGGCCAGCTACGCACGGTGTTGCTCCATCGGCCAGGCAACGAGCTGCGCCGGCTGACGCCACGGAACAACGACGCGCTGCTGTTCGACGGCATTCCGTGGGTGGATCGGGCTCAGGAGGAACACGACGCCTTTGCCGGCGCGCTGCGAGGGCGCGGCGTCGAGGTTCTCTATCTCAGCGAACTGCTGGTTGAGGCACTGACCGTCGCCGCCGCGCGGGAACAGGCGATCGAGCAGACGACTGCCAACCTGGGGCTCGGTGACCAGCTGCGCCGCCAACTGCGTGATCACCTGTCCGACCTGAGTCCTGATGATCTTGCTTTGATCCTGATGGCCGGGCTGCGGAACGACGAGGTTCGGTTCACAGGGCTGGTGACCGCGCTGCGTGCACCGGATGACTTCCTGATCGATCCGTTACCCAACCTGCTGTTCACACGTGATTCGAGCGTCTGGGTGAGCGACCGGGTGACCATCACCTCACTCGCCATGCCGGCGCGGCGTCGGGAGACCCAACTCACTGAGTTGATCTATGCCTTTCATCCCCGATTCGCGAGTACTGAACGGATACACGGCTGGAACTACGAGCACCTGGAGGGCGGCGATGTCTTAGTGCTCGCCGAGGGCGTGCTTGCCATCGGCGTGGGTCAGCGCACGACCGCCGCGGGAGTCGAACGGCTCGCCCGAACCGCATTCGACCTCAAGCTGGCGCACAGTGTCCTCGCGGTGCCCATCGACCAGAACCGGGCGACTATGCACCTGGACACAATCTGCACGATGGTGGATACGGATGCGGTGGTGATGTATCCCAACGTCGCCCATCGGCTCATGGCGCTTCCTGTTCGCCGAGGCGGTGATGGCGACCTGGTCATCGGCAGCGTGCGGCCTTTCCTCGATGCTGCCGCCGAAGCGATGGGCATTGCTGAGCTCCAGGTCATTGATACCGGCCTGGATCCCGTAACAGCCGAGCGCGAGCAGTGGGACGACGGAAACAACACTCTCGCCCTAGCCCCCAAGGTTGCCGTCGCGTATGAGCGAAACACCGAAACTAACGCCCGCCTAGAAGCAGCCGGCATTGAAGTCGTCGCCATCCCCGGCTCCGAACTCGGCTCGGGGCGCGGAGGACCGCGATGCATGTCTTGTCCCATCAGCCGTGATTGAACGCGCAGGTTTCGACTGCGAGATCTGGCTTGATGCACCATCCTGAGTAGCGGGATACGGACCTCAGCCAACAGGAGATTTGAATGAAAAACGTGTACCGGGTACTCGCCTACCTCATTGCAGCACTTGTTGTGGTGCAGGCTGGTGCGATCGCCTACGGCGTCTTCGGCCTCTTCAACTGGGTGGAGGGTGGGGGCGTCCTCGACCAAGCCGCAGTGCAGGCCGAAAACTCGGACATCGGTGGAGGCTTCGGATTCGGATTGCACATCACGGTTGGCTACTTCGTTATCCCAATCGCCGCACTGCTGTTGCTGATCATCTCATTCTTTGCAAAGGTGCCCGGCGGGATTCGCTGGGCCTTGTTTCTGCTCCTTACGGTGATCGTGCAAACGCTGCTCGCTGGCTTTGCTCAGGCGGTGGCCGGCATCGGATGGCTCCACGGGATGGTAGCTCTTGTGCTCTTCGGGCTTGCCGTGACCGCAGGGATCCGCGCCGGACGCAAGACTCCGGTCGCCGCCGACGCTTCCCCCAGCCCAGTTGAGTGATTCTTCAACCAGCGCGACGTATCAGAACTACGCTGCCCTTCTCTTGACCTTCAGTCCTGGCAGAGGGCTGTTGACACGGTTGTAGGGGGGTTATGAAGCAGGCCTAACGCGTGTTCGCGTTTCTCAATGCCGCGCTTGTATTCGGTCCGACCGTGATCGCCGGCGCAGGTGCGGCGAGCCACGGCGCCAAGACCGTTCCAGCAGAGGCTGAGCAAGGGCTGTGCCGGTGGCTTGAAACCGTACGTATCATTCCCGATCGGCCCTGGAGGCGAAAAAATAGCTTTGTCTTCGCCGTCTGGCATAAGAATTGGCATCGGTCATCATGGACTGAGGCAACAAACTTTGAAAGGTGCACAAAATGAAACAGGCTTACCGCGTCCTCGCGTTCCTCGTCGCGGCCGGCGTGATGTTCCAGGCAGCGGCCATCGCGTACGGCATGTTCGGCCTGATCAAATGGGTCGAGGGTGGCGGCACTCTTGACCAGTCCACTGAGCTCACACCTGAATTGGGCGGTTACACCGGCTTCTCTTTCCACGCGGCCGGCGGCATCTTCGTCGTTCCTGCCATTGCGCTGCTGTTCTTGATCAGCTCCTTTTTCGCCAAAATCCCCGGCGGCATCAAGTGGGCGCTCATCGTCTTCGGCGTCGCTGTGCTCCAGGTGGCCCTGGGCCTCTTCGCCCACTCGGTCGCAGGACTCGGCTGGTTGCATGGCCTCAACGCCTTGATTCTCTTCGGAACTGCTGTGATGGCCGGCATGCGGGTAACGCGCGCCGTGGCCAGCAAGGCTGCCCCCGAAGAAGAGCCAGTCGCGGAAGCCTCACTTTCCTGATTGGCGGTTGATCGATCAGTGACGGTGGCCTTCACCCGCAAACGATTGCAGGTTCTGCTCCCCATCCTGGCGAGCGTGGCGATCCTCGCCCCGCTCGCCTGGTTGTGGCAGGCAAGTCTTTTGCCGAAAAGCTACTCGGTAATGGAGATGGGCTACCTGGATTTCGGAGGCGGTCAAAGCGGCGGAGCAGGCGGTGCCAGCCATGGATCTGGTACAAGCCATTCTCAGGGCGGGGCTGAAACGCGGAGCGTTTCTGACATCACCGCCGACTCGACGCGCAGAGCCGACGTGCGGGTCGATCTGGTGGCCGCGCAAGCGACATTGACGGTCGCAAGCAAGCCGACCAGCGGTTACACGCTGAACGGCACCTCACCGGGCCCAACCATCACGGCCCACATAGGCGATCTCGTCGAAGTGCACCTACGAAATGAGTCGGTTCCGGCGGGGATCACGCTGCACTGGCATGGCTACGACGTTCCAGGGGCGATGGACGGCGTAGCCGGGGTGACGCAGGATGAGGTGCCGGTCGGCGCGCAGTTCACCTACCGCTTCGTCGCCGAACAGCTCGGTACGTACTGGTATCACTCGCATCAAGTCGCCAACGAGCAGGTGATCGGTGGGCTCTTCGGAACGCTGGTGGTCCTGCCGAAGGGTGCAAAGCCGAGCAGCGTTGGCGTGGTTGCTGCGGCGCACACCTACGGTGGCAAGAAAACGATCAATGGAGTGGCCGGCGACCTGCGCGTGCCGGCCAAGGCTGGCGAGCGCGTACGGGTCCGGGTGGTCAACACTGACAACGGGTCTATCGAGGCTTGGGCCAGCACGCCGTACAGGCTGCTGGCGATCGACGGGTACGACATCAATAGACCCGGTGAGCTAAGTGATCGTTCGGTGACCTTGACGGGCGGTGGTCGGGCGGATCTCGAGGTGACCATGCCCAGCGACGGTACGGCGGTCCGGGTCCAGGTGTCGAAGGGCACCGCGGTGATCTTGGGCAACGGCGACGTATCCCCACCGCCGCAACCCACCGACCTGGACCTGCTCACCTACGGGTCGCCGACAGCGCTTGGCTTCGACCCGGCTAAGGCGAATCGCCATTTCAATTATTCGATCGGGCATCGTCCCGGCTTCGTGAAGGGCCTGCCGGGTTTGTGGTGGTCGATCAACGGCCACCTCTACCCCGATGTTCCGATGTATGTGGTCCGCGAGGGCGACATCGTGACCATGCGGATCGAGAACCACAGTGGTGATGTGCATCCCATGCATCTGCATGGGCATCACGCCGTGGTACTGGCTCGCAATGGGGTCCCGGCGACCGGTAGCCCCTGGTGGATCGATTCGCTCAATATACGGGACAAGGAGACCTTCGACATTGCCTTTGTGGCGAACAATCCAGGCATATGGATGGACCACTGCCACAATCTCAAGCACGCAGCCCAAGGCATGGTGGCGCACCTGATGTACGAAGGAGTCACCACGCCCTACCGCGTGGGCGGTGCCCCTGAGAATCAGCCCGAGTGATCGTTCGCTGACACAACGCGCCGTTTCGCGAGCGGGGCCAAGATCAGCATGGCGAGACCCCCGACCAAGATCGCGGCGACCGAAGACCCCAACCAGGTGGGCGGAGTGAAGCCGATCGAGGTCGCCACCCACGTCCAGAAATCGGCCCAACCGGGAACCGTTCCCGGGTAAACGAGCTGATAAGCAATGAATCCGCACGCCCAGGCGATAACTGGAGTGATGCGAAACCGCGAGCCCGCCGAAACATCCCAGTGCTGGGACTGTACGAGGAAGAAGTCGGCCGCGGCTACAGCGAAAAGAGGTACGAAGACGGAGCCAATCAAGAACAAGAAGGACTGATATTGGCTCATATCCAGCAATCCGGCGAGCAATGTCGCGATTGCACCGATGATCACCGCAACGATCCGCCGGTCAATGTTGGGCAGCAGGTTCTGTACCGACATCGTCGTGGAATAAACATTGGCGAAGGCTTCGTCAACCTCGTCGACCAGCAAGATCCCCAGCGCAATGGCGCCCGCAGGCAGCGCTACCAAGGCGCCGATCACATCGCTGGCGCCGAGGTTCACAACCGCGAAGACACCCAGGGCGTAATACGCGACGGCCGCGATCCCATAACCGAGTGAGGCGCCCCAAAAAGCTGCTCCCCGAGTACGAGAGTGCCGGCTGTAATCAGCGGCTAGCGGCGCGTACGAGATCACACCGGCAATTGCCAGGTCGACGCCGGGCCAGAAACCCAGCACACCATCCTGAGGAATCGACTGCCGAGGCTGCATCAGCACCTCCACAAAAAGAAACACTGAGGCGGCCAAAACCAGCCAGACCATGACCTTGCGCAGCAGGCGCACGCTGCCAAGAGGCCGGACGGCCATCAGCGTGGCGAGCGTCCCGGCCACCAGCACGAAAGGCCAACGCCAGGCGCCGCCGAGGATTGCGACTGCGGCCGTCGAGATGACGAGGATCTCCATGGTCGCCCAGCCGACGTTCTGGGCAATGTTGAGCAGTGTGGGGGCGACGGAACCGCGGCGGCCCAGCAGGCCACGCAGCGACACCATCGCCGGTGCGCCGGTCACTACGCCGAATATGGCCGAGGCGCCCAGCAGAGCTCCGCCAAGGACGCAGCCGACCAGGATGGCCGCGAGGGCGAGCCCTACCGAGCCGGTTGTCGTCGCAACGAGTGCCCCGGTGAGCGGTCCGAAAAGGCTGATGCCGAGATTGCCCCACATCGCCAGTTGATCGATGAAGCCCAGCGGCCGAGGCGGCTCGGTGGTGAGGGTGAGCGGAGCTTCGCGGCGTGCCAGATCGCTCGCCGGAGCGGTCGGAACTGATGTTGAGGTGACAGACATGACGAACTCCCTACGCCGGCATTACCCGGTCAGGTTCGATCGGTCGGCGGACCCGCGCCAGCCTCTTTAGCGCCACTCCGCCCTCTCAGCCCACCATGAGGTGTGAGCTCCCGAAGGTTGACGCCTCCACGCTAGCACCACCTCGAAGGCGCCCGGTACCTACACTGCGGGGCATGGGTCACCACCGCTTCGTTGTTCACATAAAGGCGCCGCGCCAGCAGGTCTTCGCTTTGTGGACTGATGTCAATAGGTCGAACGAGTGGGTCGAAGGATTGACCCGGATCACTGACGTCACCGGACCGTTCGATCAGACAGGCACCCGCTACACGGCATGGTTCGGCCGGCTGCGCAGTCCCACCGAGATCGTCGAGGCAGACCCGCCGCGACTTATCAGAACTCGCTTTGGCGGCTGGTTGCTCCGTGGCGTCACCCAGGCCAGGTTTGATGATGAGGGCGACGGAACCCGCCTAACCCAAGAGTTCTGGACAGAAGGCTTCGTTCCTGCGATCGCTGCAAGGATCTTCGCGATCGGTTCGTACAAGGGCAGCTTTCGCGGCGAGCTCAATTCTTTTGTCCGGCTCTCCGAGGCTGAAAGCCAATAAGTGCACGTAGCTGACCGTTAATCTCCTAAGCGTAGAGGTAGCCCGGCCTCGGCCCAGGCGTAGATGCCGCCGTCCAGATTGACGGCATGGCGGCTCTGCGTATTCAGGTATTCAGCAACGCGAGCGGATCTGGCGCCCACGGCGCAGACGCAGATGACATGGTCGCCGACCTCATCCAATCGGGCTACCAGCTCGTCCATCGGGATGTGGACCGAGCCAGCGATACGGCCACTCGCCCATTCCTCGTCGGTACGTACGTCGACAAGCGTCCAGCCCTCGCTGATCTTGGCCGACACCTCAGCCGGAGTCACACTAGGCACCGCCGCGAAGAACACGGCCTCACGATAATCGCTGCTCAGCGGCGAACGAAGGCGAACGCTTCGGCGACAAGTTCCCGGCATGTCCCTTCATCGCCGACCAGGCCAACCCACTCCTTCATGGGCTTCCCCTTTCCGGCGTCGAAAGGCTCGCCGGTCGCGTTCTTGATCAGCTCACCGACCCGTTGGGCGGGAAGCTTCACCACCAACCGGCCATCGACCAGCATGGCGAAGATCGAATTATTGACCTTGAGCGCCGACGAGCCGAAGCCACGGCTTTCACCGGGCAGGGTCACTCCCGGCTTGGCGGCGTACTCGGCGCAGAGTGCTTCGAATAGCTCTGCGGCGGAGGAGGTATCACTGCCCATGACTATTTCAGCAGCTTGGACAGGCGGCGGTCGGCAAGCTTCTTGCCCCCGGTTTGGCAGGTTGGGCAGTACTGCAGCGAGGAGTCGGCGAAGGACACTTCGGCGATCGTGTCCCCGCAGACGTCACATTTCTCACCCTTGCGGCCGTGCACCCGTAGACCGGACTTTTTCTCACTCTTCAGGTCCGCGGCAGCCAGCCCCTCCGCCCGCGAAATTGCACCCGCCAGTTCATCCTTCATAGCTCGAAACAGCTCACTCAGCTCGCCGTCGGTAAGTGAATTGGCCGGTTTGAAAGGACTGAGCTTCGCGGCGTGCAGGATTTCATCTGAATAGGCATTGCCAATTCCGGCGATAGTGCGCTGATCCTTCAATACGCCCTTGAGCTGGGCACGACCGGCTTCGCTGAGCAATACTGCCAGCGCCGCCTCGTCGAAGTCGTTCGCTAGCGGATCCGGGCCCAAGGTTGCAACCATCGGGATAGACATCGGATCGTCTACGACGTACACCGCCAGCTTGCGTTGGGTGCCCGCTTCGGTGAGATCGAAGCCGGACCCATTATCTAGCCGCAACCGCAGCGCCAGCGGTCCCCGCCCGGGCTTCGGTGGCGCGTCGGGCAGCGAATCACGCCATCGCAGCCAGCCGGCACGAGCGAGGTGGAACACCAGATGCAATCCCTGCGCCGAGACGTCGAGGAACTTGCCATGCCGGCTGACCGCCTCGATCTCCAGTCCGACCAGTGCGGACAGCGGCGGTGAATAGGTCTTCAGGGCGCTGAAGGCAACCAGGTCCACCCGGGCAATGGCATGCCCAACGCATCCTTGGGTGAGGAAGCGAGCGAGTGACTCGACCTCCGGCATCTCGGGCACGAGACTATTTTGTCTGTTATCGGTGCCAAATGAGGGCCGACCAGTCCGGCGCAGGCAGCTGCAAGGAATGTTCGAGGAGCGCCAGATACTTCGGTCGCGCAACTTCAATCGCGCCGAGCGAAGCCAGATGCGGCGTCTGCCACTGCACGTCCAGCAGTCGCTCGCCGCCATCGGCAGCCCGTAGGTAATCGACGAGTGCGACCAGCGCCACCTTGGAGGCGTCGCGGCCGATATCGGGACGGTGGAACATGGATTCGCCGGCGAACAAGCCGCCGAGGCTCACCCCGTACAGGCCGCCGGCGAGTTGCCCTTCGGTTGTCCAAGCCTCGACAGTATGCACCCAGCCCGCTCGATGCAGCTGGCGATACACAGCCCGAATCCGACCATCGATCCACCCGCCGGTCCGACGGGGATCGGCGCAGCCGTCGATGACCGCATCGAAGTTGAAATCGACGCGGATGTCGTATCGGGGCACCATCTTGCGGAGCGAGCGTGACACGCGCAGCCCATCGAGCGGAATCACAGCCCGTCTGAGCGGTGACCACCAGCCCATGACGCCGCGCCGCGCGGGCATCGGAAAGACTCCTCTTTGATAGGCGGCGAGCACGATATCGGGATTGAACTCACGCGACACGGCGATGAGATCACTTTGCGGCCAGCTGCTCTCCCGGCCGAACGGCAATCCCAGCATGGCCACATCCTGCCCGGTCAGGGAGGCGCCCGGGTGTTCCCGGGGGTCGGCGGCGACGGGCGGACGGCGGGGCCACGTACCCTGGTGTCGAGGGTGCGCATTCGCGCCCGATCCGTGGTCGTTTTTCCGGGCATTAAGACGGTGGAGGTCGGATGGCGCGCGCCGAAGGCGTCGGAAGGATGATCGCCCGCAGCATCGGACCGGTCGCCGTCAGGATGGCACCACAGGCTGCCGGCGGTGTCTTGCGTAGGATGCTCGAGATCGCCATCGACGGTCGAGGTGCACTTCCAGGCGCCAAGGCCACTGCGGCCCGGCATCTGCAACGCAGCGGTGGTTCGGTGGATGAGGCGATCGAATCACTCATCGATTTCCACATCCGGCTGGCCTCGGCGCAAGGCTTTGTGACAAACCTCGGCGGGGTGGCGGCGCTGCCAGTCACCATCCCGGCCAACCTTGCGGGTGTCGCTGTGGTGCAGATCCGAATGGTCGCCGCCATTGCTCACCTACGCGGCTATGATTTGGCCGACGACCGCGTCCGCACGTCCTTGGTGATGTGCCTGATGGGCGCCGACGAAGTCGCCAAACATATTGCAGCGGGCAAGTTCCCAACCTCTCCAATGGCAGTTGCCACTGCCCCCGTCTTCGACCCAGTGCTTGATCGGCTGGTCGCCGAATATGTGGTTGCCGACATGGCCGGGCGGATCAGCGGCAAGAGCATGGCGATCATGTTCACCAAGCGGATTCCGCTCATCGGCGGTGGCATCGGTGCGGTTGTGGACGGTATTGCCACGCATCACGTTGGCGAGTACGCCAAGATCGAGCTTGCGAACCGGCGATCGCTTCGTCGCCCAGTCGCCGTCACCGATTGAGGTTACGGGTTCATCTCTGAGCTCGGATAGCTGCCGACTGAGGTCACGGGTTCATCTCTGATTTCGGATCGCCTTGCGGGATAGGGCACGCTGACTTAAGTTAGGTAAGCCTCACCAACCTGAGGCGACGTCAGCGCCATGGCGACGTGGAACGACCTAAAGCGGGGAAAGATGCTCACCAACTTCCTGATTGGGCTGCGCGAGGGGCTCGAGGCAGCTTTGATCGTCAGCATCCTGGTCGCCTACCTTGTCAAGTCCGGCCGCCGCCACCTGCTTCCTCGGATCTGGCTTGGCGTGGCAGTTGCAGTGGCCGTCTCGCTCACCTTTGGCGCGATCTTGACGTTTGGTCCTCGGGGATTGACCTTCCAGGCCCAGGAGCTGATTGGCGGCGGCCTCTCGATCGTCGCTGTCTGCTTCGTTACCTGGATGATCTTCTGGATGGCGAAGGCGGCGCGGTCGATCTCAGGAGGGCTCCGCGCTCAGATCGATCGGGCCTCGGATGCCGGACCTTGGTCGCTAGCTGTCGTGGCGTTACTCGCAGTCGGACGCGAGGGCCTCGAGACAGCGCTATTTCTGTGGGCAGCGACCAATTCGGTTACCCGTGGCGCCGGATCCGGCACGACCGCTCTGATCGGCGCAGCTCTTGGCCTGCTGGTGGCCGTTGGCCTGGGCTACGCGATGTATCGCGGAGTGCTGAAGATCAACCTGACTCGGTTCTTCACCTGGACCGGCGCCTTCTTGATCGTGATTGCAGGCGGTGTGCTTGCGTACGGGGTGCATGACCTGCAGGAGGCACGCATCCTGCCGGGCCTGAACAACCTGGCATTCGACGTGTCCGGCGCGGTCCCGCCATCCTCCTGGTACGGCACGTTGCTGAAGGGAGTCTTCAACTTCTCCCCAGCGACCACGATGCTGGAAGCGGCGGCTTGGCTGCTCTATGTCATTCCGACACTCGTGATCTTCTTGTACACCATGCGTCAGCGCTCCCACGCTGCTGCGCCTCGGCAAATGACGCCGGAACCCATTCCCGCTGGAAGGAAATGATGTTCAGACTGTCCGTTCGCGGTAGCACCGCCTCGGCGACGATCTGCGCCGCCCTGACCCTATCGCTCCTGGCGGCCTGCACGGAAAACCAAGCGCCGGAAGCGGCGAGCAGCGCGAATCCTCGACTGCTGACCGTACAAGCGACCGAGAGCGAGTGCCGGGTGTCGTCCACGAGCGCCCCGGCGGGCAGCCTGACGTTCTCGGTCTCCAATGCCGGTTCGAAGGTCACCGAGTTCTACCTGTACGCCTCCGATGGCAAGAAGGTGGTCGGCGAGATCGAGGACATCGGTCCTGGGGTGTCCCGTGACCTGAAGCTGGAAGCCGAGCCGGGAAGCTACATCACAGCATGTAAACCGGGCATGGCTGGTGAAGGCATTAGGGCGCCGTTCACCGTTTCCAACAGTTAGGACGAGGCTCTCTTCGGCATGACGGTCGGAACGGGACGCTTGCGCTCGATGCCGTAACCGTGTCGGGTTCGGCGGATGCCCTTGCCGACCCACGGCGCGAGGTATCGCACAGCCCAGTCGATGTCGCCGCCAATCTGCTCCCGTACCTTGAGCTTGGTTGGTTCGTCGGAAAGGGTGCTCGCCCAGGATTCGTCGAAGCCTTCAAGACCGAGTCGCCAGGCCAGGGCGGCGGCCATAAGTTGATGGCCCAACGCGTTGCCGTGCAACCTATCTTCGAACCACAGCCGCGGGTCTTCCGCGATGGCGTAGTGCTGGAAGTCGACGAGCAGGACACCAAAACGGCCGGCGATCTCCCGGATGAGCTCATTCAGCATGAAAACCCGACCCCGTAGCTGCCGGCCGAACCGGTTGATTTTGCCCGGGTCCACCACGGTGAAGGTCATCACCGTGATACCTCGTTCCCGCGCCTCACTGAACATCGCAACGAGGTCCGAGCGCATCGAGTTGAAGTCACAGCGCACCGCAAGCGTGTCATTGACCCCGCCGAAGATCGTCATCAGATCAGGCTCCAGCGCCAAGGCAGCGTCGAACTGGGTCGTCCGAATCTCTTGCAAGCGGAGACCCCGAATAGCGAGATTGGCATATTCGAGCGGCGACTCCTGAGCGTTGGCGATGTGTTCGGCAAGTCGGTCCGCCCAGCCCCGATAGCCGCCGTGCCCGTCGGGATCCTCCAGCCCCTCAGTGCTCGAATCACCAATCGCCACATAACGGCGAAACTCCTTCACCGCTCAATTCTCTCCAAACCTCAAGATCATTTCCGTGACTGGACATGGCGGCTTGATTTCTGCATCTCTTGGCGGCCTGTGCGCCCAACTATCCTCAGCACAGGAGCATTGATGCCATCTCGTTCAGCTGAGATCAGCTTTGCGGCGTTCGTGGCCGAGCAACGTCCGAGGTTGCAGGGCGTCGCTTACTTGTTGCACGGCGATGTTCAGGCCGCCCAGAGCGCCGTCGACGCAAGCCTCGCGCAGCTTTACGCCATTTGGCCGCTGATCGGCAACGCCGAAGATGCCGCCTTCCGCCAGCTGATCGAGGTCCGGCTTGGCGACCTCAATCTCCCCTGGCAGCGAAGGGCTCGCATCGAACTCCTCGATTGTGACCCGGCACGCATTCGGGCAAGCCGGATCGTAGGAGATCTCGCCGTGCTCCAGCAAGATCAGCGCCGCGCACTTGTCCTAGAACGATTCGCCCAGCTGCCCATCCTGCGGATCGCCGGCATCCTCGATCAAGGCGCGCCCGACGTACAACGTATGGCTCAATCGGCGCGTGACCAGCTCGTCGTACTGGACTCGGATCGAGCTGACGATGTGATCCTGGCAGCTGAGCTGGCCGACGCGATCCCCCACGACCTGCGAACCGCGCTTCCCGCCGCGATCGACCTCGCCCATGGCAAACAGTTAGTTAGACAACGGGTATGGCGAAGGCTGACTATTGCGGCCGCGGCCGTCGTCGTGCTTGCCAGCGCGGCCCTCTGGGCTCCGCGAACCCCCATGGGTCAGGGAATATCGGCACCGCTACCAGCGCCGAGCGCCGCCCAACCGATCCCACCGTGTGCAGCGTCTGACGAGACCTGCCGAGCCGATGTGCTCAGTGCTTGGCGTTCAGAGATGGCGGACGTTGTGCGCTCTCACCTCGATCCTGACCATACGTACTACACGGGTTATGGCTATGAAGCCGAACCGATTTATGAGAGCCGAACGTTCTGGCAGGGCCGAGGTGGAGTTCTCGGGTTGGACCTCTACCCTAGTGCCGGCAATGCGACAATGATCTTCATCCAGATCGCAACGAGTGACGCCTACGCGATTCCGTGCGGCCAGCTGAGCAGGCAGTCATGCTTCTTCCATCGCTTTATGGATGGCAATGGCTTCATTCTCACCGACAGCAGTGATCCAACCTATGGGAGTGAGGTGCAATTCACCCCAACCGGGTATGAAGTTGTGACGATCGTCGCACGCAATGTGAGGCCGGGACGCAGCCAGGACATCGGCACAGGTGATTTGATCAAAGCCGTCCAAGACTCACGATTACATCTTCCTCACGGTTGACTGTTTGGCGCTGTGCGGGCACGGCCCGGAGAATGAAGTTTCGGAACCAGCTGACCTTGCTCTTCGTTTGAGCCGTCAACGCGAAGGAGACTGAATGACCCACCGAAGCCCGCTGGTCACACTGGCAGGTTTGGTCATCGCCTTCGCAATTTTCTTCGGTCTCAATCTTGCGAACAGCGCCGCCCATCAGGAGGTCGGAGAGGGATATCCATCCGCATCACCCTCGGCGAGCGGGACGACCAACCAGCCGACCGAGGTTCCCAACCCAACCGCTACCGAGCAGTCGACGCCGCGCCCCAGCCCGACCGAAACCGCGACTCAGGAGTCAAAAACCGAGGATGCGCAGTTCCCGGACAAGCTCGTCTACGCCGGTCGAACTGAGGATGGCAGCGCGGCGATAGCCGTAGCCGTGCTTGGTGGCCAAGCGGCTGCATATCTCTGTGACGGTCGCAATGTCGAGTCGTGGCTTCGCGGCACGGCGCAGGACGGAGAGCTGACGCTTCGCGCCAAGAATGGTGACACCCTCGAAGCCAAACTCAACGGTTCCAAGATCAGCGGCGAAATCGAGATCAACGACGAAAAGCTCGACTTTACGATCGGGGAAGCGAAGCGCCCCGCAGGACTCTACCGCGCCAAGAGTTCCAAGATCACCATCGGCTGGATCGTGCTGCCCGACGGCACACAGGTGGGCATCCAAACCGATGACCAGGGAGCGTCACAAGCCGCTCCAAAGCTCGATCCCGATCAACCCAACGTCAACGCAGATGGCGAAGAGCTCAAGGCCGACCCGGTCGAAGGCGACGAAGCGATCTAGTCCAACAGGCACGAGCTGATCGATCAGAGAGGCGAGAGCATGAGCGCGGTTCCGGCACAAGCCGGCGACAGTCCTGCCAGTACGCCCGAGGTGCCCGACGTGCCCACACAGGTGCGGATCGGCCCGCTTCTGGTGTCCTTGGCCATCGGGTCTGCGGTCGCCATCGGGTTTGGCGTATACGGGCGGCTGCACCACCCGACGGGACAGGCCATCAATTTGACCGGTTTTTCTAGCGGAATCGCCGTCAAGGCCTGGCTGACGACGCTCGCCTTCGCTTTTGCGCTGGTGCAGATCTTCACGGCGATGATCTTGTACGGCCGGATCAAGATCACCGGCAACTGGGTCGGACCGGTTCACCGCTGGTCCGGACGAATCGCCGTTGCGCTTACCGTACCGGTTGCCGTGCATTGCCTGTATGCATTGGGTTTCCAGGGCTACAGCGGCCGGGTTCTGATCCACTCGCTGCTCGGCTGCTTCTTTTTCGGCGCCTTCGTCTGCAAGATGCTGGTCTTGTCGCGGGACGATTCCCCCGGTTGGGCGCTGCCGGCGCTGGGCGGCGCCGTCTTCAGCGGGTTGACGGGCCTCTGGATGACCGCCGCCCTGTGGTTCTTTTCAACGAACGGTTTTACCTTCTAACCCCGACCCTGGAGGAACGATGAACTCAGCGCTGCCAGACCAGGCCGCCGAGCTTTCCCGCCGCCAGCTGATCAGAAACGCCGGGCTCTCCGCGCTCGCACTTGGTGCACTGTCTGCTTGCACGAACTATGACAACCAGGCCGCGGCACCGCCTAGCGCACCGGCCACGGCAGGGTCGAGCGGCGGAGGCTCGGGTTCGGGTGGCTCAGGCTCGGGGGGACCCGGCAATGGCGGCCTCACCACACCCAAGGCCGACATTCCGGTCGGCGCCGGCAAGATATTCCCCGATGCCCAGGCCGTCGTCACGCAGCCCAAGTCGGGACAATTCAAGGCCTTCACGGCGGTCTGTACCCATCAACAGTGCATAGTCGCCGAGGTTGTCCAGACCATCAACTGCAACTGTCATGGCAGCAAGTTCTCGATCACCGACGGCTCGGTGGTCAACGGGCCAGCGACCGCCCCACTGGCCGCCAAGAAGGTCACTGCCAGCGGTGCCAACCTGACGATCACCTAGTCGCTGGAAGGTCGCGGCATCGTCTGCAGAGCACAAGGCCCGCACTAATGCCGGTTAGCCATTCTGTTCGTCTCGGAATTGGATCCAGTCTCGCACTAGAGCAAGATCGAATCCGGCACTGCCATCGGTGCCGACTGTGATCAGCCGTTCCCCGATCTCGAGCAGTGGCCCTCCTATTTCGTCCGGACCCTGGTGCGCCGCGGTCGAGCGTTCGATCTCGGCCGGGTCACGCCCAATCTGCCGACACCAATCGTCGAGGACCCGATTCTTGTGTGCCAAGGTTTCGACGTCGCCGAAGCCATGCCAGATGGTGGCATGCTCCGCTACGACCCGCAGAGTCTTACGCTCACCTCCACCCCCGATAAGTATCGGAATGCCGCGTGTCGGCGGCGGATTCAGCTTCCCGAGCCGAGATCGGATCCGGGGCAGAGCCTCAGCGAGCGCGGTGATCCGGCTGCCGGCGGTGCCGAAGTCGTAGCCGTACTCGTCGTAGTCCTTCTGGAACCATCCGGCACCGATGCCCAAGATCAGCCGACCATTGCTGATGTGATCAATCGTGCGGGCCATGTCAGCCAGCAGCTCAGGGTTGCGATAGGAGTTGCAGGTGACCAGGGCGCTCAGTTCGACTCGTTCGGTCTGCTCGGCCCAGGCGGACAGCATCGTCCAACACTCAAAGTGCTTGCCCTCTGGCTCGCCACGCAGCGGGAAAAAATGATCCCAAGTGAAGATCACATCGACGCCTGCCTCCTCGGAGGCGCCGACGGCGCGCCGGAGGTCGGCATAGTCGCCATGCTGCGGTTGTAGCTGGACTCCGATTCGGAGTGGACGGTCTGCGTAGGGCGGCTCAGTCATGTTGTTCCTTCCGACTCGGTACCCGCTGAGCGTAGACCGGGTGGCCCCCCGAGATACTTCGGCCATGAACCGACTCCGCGTAGCGATCGCCGCGCCCATACCGCAAGGACTAACCGACTTGCTGCTGGAACGGGAGCCGCGGATTGATCTGCGCTACGACCCCGAGCTACTGCCACCAATGCGGCATCCGGCCGACTTCACCGGAGATCCGTCCTTTTCCCGCTCAGCCGCGCAGCAGCAGGAGTACGAGCAGTTGCTGGATGGAGCAGATGCGTTGTATGGCATCCCCGACGTCGACGCGGCGGCATTGCGCCGCACGGTTGCTGCAAACCCGAACCTTCGTTGGGTTCACACCATGGCGGCCGGCGGAGGGGCCACCGTCAAAGCCGCCGATCTGACTTCGGAACAACTGAAGAAGATCATCTTCACGTCCTCCGCCGGAGTCCATGCGGGTACGCTCGCGGAGTTCTCCATCTTTGGAGTGCTGGCGGGAGCAAAGGATTTGCCGCGCCTCAATGCACAGCAGGCGGCACGGGAGTGGGGCGGACGTTGGATGATGAGCCAGCTCTCGGACCAGACCATCCTGATCGTCGGTCTAGGTGGGATCGGTCGGCGAGTGGCGGAGCTGCTGGCTCCATTCGGGACGACGATCATCGGGACGAGCCGGCGGGGCATCTCGATTCCCAATGTCGAGGTTATTCATCCGAATGATCTTGTCTCCGTGGCCGGCCGGGTGGATGCCGTGGTCATCACCCTGCCGGGTACCGATGCGACGACAGGTTTGATTGACCGGGAGTTCTTCGCGGCATTGAAGCCGGGTGCGACCGTGGTCAATGTTGGCCGGGGCACCGTGATCGATGAGCCTGCCTTGATCGCCGCGCTTTCCGAAGGCCAAGTCGGGTTTGCCGCGCTGGACGTTTTCGCTGCCGAGCCGTTGCCGCCGGACAGCCAGCTTTGGTCGATGCCCAACGTATTGATCAGCCCCCACACGGCGGCGCTCAGCATCCACGAGGACCGCCGGATCGCCGAACTATTCTGCGACAACGCGGCCCGCCTCCTGGATGGACAACCGTTGCGCAACGTGATCAACACCGACGAGTTCTACTGAGAGTCCGCAAGGAAATTCAGCGCTCGATTCTGCGGCACCGTGCGACACGCCGTTGGAGTCCGCCAGAAATCGTCCAGCGTTGTATTTGCGTGTTGCACGCGACCCAATCGTAACTTCAGCGTGCCGCTGTCTATCACCTGACAGTCCCGCGGCGAGATGCGACGATGCGGCTATGCCGCGAGATGCCCGTACAGTCGTCAAGTACGTTCTCGCGGCGGTGGCGCTTCTGGCGATGCTCGCGCTCTCACCCTTCTTTATCGCGTCCGGGCTCATGGCACCCGGCTGGGCGGTCGGGATCTTCATCGCGGTCTGGCTGGTGCTCTTCGCACTCGGCTGTCTTTGGATCCGCCGCAAGCCCCTCTGGGTACTGCCGATACCGTTCGTCGCTGCGGCGATCTGGCTGGGCGGCATGAACGCCGGCGGCGCTTGGCTGGGGTGGAGTCCCTGAGGCCCTAAGCCCGTCCGTATCGGGAGTACGTGATTGCGCTGCGAAACCGCCGAGAGTCGAGCAGCGTCAACTTTGGCAGCTCGAACCCGTCGGGAAACAGCCGACGACCCCGGCCTTGCACAGTCGGATATACGAACAGGCGGTACTCATCGACCAGGCTCGCCGTGATCAAGGTATGGCAGAGGGTGATGCTGCCAGTGACGACGATGTTCTTGCCGGCACGTTCAAGAAGGTCACCTTGATCCACATCACCTTGTTTCTCGGGGTCGAACCAGTTCCTCAGCATCTCGATGGAGCCGTCGACCGTGATGTTCTGCGTGAGAACGAGTGTGCGCATCGAGACTCCTTCGGGTTGCCGCTCTGTTTGAGTTCGACTCACGTAGCCCCGCGAAGTCATCGCTGTCAAGCTGACAGCAGCAGGCCGGCCGCGAGCGCTCAATGGTGTGCTCGAGGGGGGTTGAGCACAGTTGGCAGAACGAGGGCAGACCAAGTGAGGCAACGTCCGGTTCGGATCGACCCGCTGAAATTCACTAGCCTTGACGGTCGTGACTGCCCTCTCTACGGAGCGTCGAGTCGCTCTCCACCGCCGTGCTCTGTGGCTTGAATACGCCACCGTCGGCTGGAACGTCATCGAAGCCCTGGTAGCAATCACCGCTGGGATTCTGGCCACCAGTGTTGCTCTGATCGGGTTCGGCGCGGACTCAGCCATCGAAGTTGTCAGCGCGGTAGGACTGCTGTGGCGGCTTCGGACCGCTGGACCGCACGCTGGGATGGGTGAAGAGAGCACGGCTGAGAAACGAGCACTTCAGATCGTCGCGGTCACGTTCTTCCTACTCGCCGCCTATATCGCGTGGGAAGCAGTAAGCGGCCTGGTCGAGCGGGAGGAGCCGCTTACCTCTCCAGTCGGCATCGCGCTATCCATCTTGTCCCTTCTGGTCATGCCGGTGCTCGCCTACGCCAAACAGCGAACGGGACGGGAGCTGGGTAGCCGTGCCCTGGTCGCGGACTCTAAAGAGACATGGGTTTGCTCGTATCTGTCCCTGGCGCTACTCCTCGGGGTAGGGGCATATGCCCTGCTCGGCTGGTGGTGGGCCGACCCTATTGGCGCACTCGCCATGCTTCCCGTCGTCCTCTGGCAAGGATGGGAGACGCTAGCGGAGGCACGCGAGCCCGTCGAGCATGCCGGCTGAACGTTTAAGTCTGATCGACTACAAGGTCACCGCATTTACCGTCGCGGTCATGACAGTGACCGTGACGGCGATCCTTCGCCCAGACCGGCCCGTGGCCCGTCCTGAAGTTTTGGCGTCTGGGTGCCAGGCTCTGAGCACTCCTAGCACACGCGCCCGCCGGCAATGGCGAGGTGAGTGCCTTGTTCAAAACCGCGCCGACTGCGGAGTGTTAGCGCGGTTGCTGCTTGATTCCGTTGTCTTTCGCCGACCACAACTCGTCGGCCATGTTCTGCCAAAACGAGGCATCGGCGCCCCGAAGCACATCCTTCCGGGACAACCTGTCAGCTTGGCTGCCTATCCAGGCGCGAGCAGCGTACGTTGCGGTATCGCGCTGGGCGGACCCGCTTAGGTGGTGGATGGGGAGCGCCGGCACATCACCCGCAACGCTCACCGCGTCGCCCACGGTGCTTATCTCTGTTCCAGCCTCACGAGCCGACTGCAGGCGCTCCATCCACGGCCCCATCGCATCGGCATAATCACTAAATGCCTGTTCGCCTGGAC
>JBKPML010000164.1:0-8921 GCA_046732135.1 Actinomycetota bacterium | reverse complement strand
CTTGCGCAATGCGGACGCGGTCGGCCGGATCGTCGCCGAACTTCCGCAGCAGGTGATTCTGCTTACTCATCACTTGGAATTGCTAGACGGTTTCGACCGAGTGCTGGTCCTTGATGCGGGACGGCTGATCTGTGACGATGTGCCTGCCGCGGCCAGCGAGTTCTACCGGCAGCGGGTGCAATGAGCTTCACGACCTACATCCCCGGCAGAACAATCGTGCACCGGCTCCCAGCAGGTCAGAAGCTGGCACTCCTGGCGACCGCCGGGATCGCCCTAGCTGTCCTTGATCGATGGTGGCAACCGGTCGTCCTGCTCGCGCTGGTATTCGCCGGCTACTTGTTGGCCGGCCTGCCGTTGCGGAGCCTACTGGCCCAGCTTCGGACATTGCTGTGGGTGCTGCTCGCGATCGGCGTTTTCCAGGCGGTGATCTCGGGCTGGCGCGCCGTAGTTGACGTGTTGGTCAGCATCATCGCGCTCGTGCTGGCCGCGGGACTGGTCTCGCTGACGACGAGTATGACCGAGCTGACCGATGTGCTGCTCTGGCTGCTTCGGCCGCTCCGCCGGTTCGGCGTGGCTCCCGATCGGGCAGCATTGCTGATCTCGCTGAGCGTCCGCTCGGTAGCTGTGATCGCGGCGCTGGCTCACGAAGTGCGAGACGCGCAGCGCGCCCGGGGCCTGGGCAGTAGTCCTCGCGCCTTCGCGGTGCCGTTGCTCGTACGGTCATTGCGCCATGCTGACGCGCTGGGAGAGGCGCTGGTAGCCCGCGGCCTCGACGACTGAAAGCCGTCCCGCTAGCTGATCTTCGTATCCACCACGGTGCCGAGCACCCCGTTGACAAAATTCGGGGATTCGTCGGTGGAGAGCTCCGCCACCAGGCTCACTGCCTCCGAAACTGCAACGGCGTCAGGCACCTCCGCGTAGTCGATCTCAAAGACGGCGATACGCAGGGCAGCCCGATCGACTCTTGGCATCCGCTCCACGCTCCATCCCGGCGCCGCCGCTGCCGCAATCCGGGCGTCGATCGCTGCCGAGTGCTGGACGACCCCCTGCACCAAGGCGGCCGTGTAGTTACGTACCGGCGGACCGTCGCCGACCGTACGGTCTGCCAGCGTCTCAAGTGGATCGGTGTCGCGCAGATCTGCCTCGAAAAGGATGTCCAAGGCCCGCTTCCGCGCCTTGTTGCGGGCAGAGCCCCGTGGCTTGCCACGGCCAGAACCCGTTTCGTGCTGGGTCACGGCAGGCTCAGGCAGGATCATCGGAACGCGGAAACCTCAGCTGCCGACCCGGCCTAGGTACACCCCGGAGCGGGTGTCCACCTTGACCTTTTCACCAGTGGTGAGGAATAGGGGTACCTGAATCTGCAAGCCGGTCTCCACTGTTGCGGGCTTCGTGCCGCCGGTGCTTCGGTCACCCTGCAGACCGGGTTCGGTGTAGGTGACCTGGAGCTCCACCGACGCAGGAAGGTCAAGGTAGAGCGGTGTCCCCTCGTGCATTGCGACCGTGGCCAACTGCCCCTCGAGCAGGTAGTTCTTAGCATCGCCAACGGTCTCGTCGCGAATGGACAGCTGGTCGTACGTCGCTGTGTCCATGAACACGAATCCCGATCCGTCGTGGTACAGGTACTGCATCTCCCGGCGATCGACACTGGCGGTATCGACCTTGCTGTCGGCGGGGAAGGTGCGGTCCACGACCTTGCCGGATAGCACGTGCTTGAGCTTGGTCCGGACCACCGTGTTGCCTTTGCCGGGCTTGTGGTGCTGGAACCACAAGACCGACCACAGCTGGCCATCCAGGTCCAAGACCATGCCGTTCTTCAGATCGTTCGTCGACGCCACGGGTACATTCCTTCGCTCGTGCCGTTTGGGCAGCGGCCCAGTCTAGACCAATGCGCAGAATGCTCAGACGATCGAAAATCCCTCCGGCAGAGCAGCGCGTCCGGTCATGGCGAGGATCAATTCGGTGCCTCTGCCCTGCATGACCGCCGCCCCGGCGCCCACTTCGGCCACCGCCGAGACCAGCGAATCGCTGTAGCTGGGAGCGCTAAGTCTGGCTGCCTGGGCGATGTCAAAGCCATGAACCACGAGTTCGAAGGTCCGAGTGGGCAGGTAGTTCCGCAGGTACATGCCTCCGGCGATCGTCGAAATCAACGGATCGTCCACCCGCTCGACAAGCGACAACACCCGATCCACGATTTCCCCGACGGCTCCAGCCGGATCGTCACCCAGCGCTTGACCGGCCGCGCGGCCGCGCGCTGCCGCTGCCGCCGGGTCGTAACCGGCGATTCGGGCGTAGTAGGCGGCCGCGCTCGTCACGTCCTCCTGATCTGCGGGCTGGCCGAGGTAGGTCTCCACCGTGATAAGGGACCGGCTGGTGTGACCGACCAGCGCGCGAAGATCCCACTCCGCCAACCCTGGTCCACTCCACGCGTCGGCAGAGATAGCCCGTACCAAATCAACGTAAGCCCTCGCCGCCTGCGCATAGTGACCGCGCGCTTCCTCTAGAGACGATGTCATGCCAGATCCTCGGGTGGCCGGAATCACGCCCCGCGTGACGTGAAGCTCAGATTACGCAGAGCCAGTCGAGAGCGCTTCCCTGCAGCCATGGACATCCGAACGGAGAGGCTGAGAATGACAATTGATCTGGATCCGACCGATGGCCTGGAATCGAGCTAGGTCTCAAGTGCTGTGGGCGACCCGCCCATACGCCCGACGCAGCAGATCCTGGGGTGGCCCGGCAAGGATTTCCGCACTGCCCACGGCGTTCAAGATCACGAAACGGAGCATCGACCCACGGGTCTTCTTGTCCACGGCCATTGCCTTGTGGAGCTCGTCGAACACGTCGGCGGGATAGGTCGTCGGCAGCCCGACCGCAGAGATGATCTTGTGGTGGCGATCGGCAGTCGGGTCGTCGAGGCGGCCGGCAAGCCGCGACAGCTCGGCCGCGAACACCATGCCGATGCTGATCGCCTCGCCATGCCGCATCCGGTAGTGCTCGCGCCGCTCGATAGCGTGTCCGAGCGTGTGACCGTAGTTGAGCAACTCGCGGCCGACTTTGGTGCCGATCGAGGTGCTCTCCCGCATGTCTGTGGAAACCACTTGCGCTTTCACTGAAATCGCGCGCTCGATCAATTCTCGAAGTGCCGAGGAGTCCGGGTCGAGAACCCCGGTTGGATCAGATTCGATTCGGGTCAAGATCTGCGGATCGGCGATGAAGCCACACTTGATCACCTCGGCAAGACCTGCTACGAGATCCTCCCTCGGCAAGGTCGCGAGCATGGTGAGATCGCAGATCACCCCAGCGGGTTCGTAGAAGCAGCCGACCAGATTCTTGCCTTCGGCGGTATTGATCCCCGTCTTGCCGCCGACCGCTGCGTCAACCATGCCCAGCAGGCTCGTCGGCATGGTGATCAGTCGAACTCCTCGCAACCATGTCGCCGCGACGAAACCCGCCAGGTCGGTGGTGGAACCCCCACCGAGGCCCAGCACCGCGTCGCTACGGGTGAACCCTGCGGTGCCCAGAACCGACCAGCAGTTCGCGGCAACGTCGGAAGTTTTGGCTGCCTCCCCGTCCGGTACGTCGATGCGCACCGGTTCCTGGCCGGCATCGCCGAGCAAACGCTCGACATCTTCGCCGAGTTTGATCATCGTCGGCGGGTGGATGATGGCGACCCGGCGGACGTTCGCACCGAGAAGCGGCAGCAGCTTGTACAGCAGGTTGCGGCCGACGAGCACTTCGTACGGGCGCTCGGCTCGGACCGTGATGCGGGTCTCGGTCATGCGGGGTTGGGCCAAATCCGGGCAATGATGTCAACCACCTCGGCTGGGGTGGTGTTGTCGGTGTCGACCCGGGCGCCGGCGACCTCATCGTAAAGGGGGGCCCGCTCACCGAGCAGTTTGATCAATCTCCCGCGGACGTTGCCTAGCAACAGCGGTCGAGCCGTGTCGAGGCCAATTCGAGAGATCGCTGAGGCGGGGCCCACTCGCAGCCAGACCACCCGATGGTCCCGCAGCGCCTTGCGTGTTCGCTCCGACAGGACTGCACCGCCACCGAGGGCTAAGACTCCAGGTTGGGATAACAACTCCGCCGTCGTGGTCTCCTCGAGTTCGCGGAAAACGGCCTCGCCATTTTCGGCGAAGATCTCCGCGATAGATTTGCCGACCCGCTGCTCGATGACGGCGTCCACGTCGGTGAACGCCACTCGAATGCGTTCGGCCAGCAAAGCTCCGACCGTCGACTTGCCGGAGCCCGGTGCACCGACCAGCACTATCGGCCCTTCGACGGGCTCAGCGCTCGTTGCTTGGGCGCTCACGACTGCTGGCGCACCTGAAGGCCCCGGTCCGCCAGTTGCTTGAGGTAGCTCTCATAGTTGCGCCGCGTCTCGCCGACCGAGTCACCACCGAACTTCTCAAGACTTGCGTTCGCGAGCACCAGCGCGACCATCGCTTCCGCAACCACCCCGGCCGCCGGCACAGCGCAGACATCCGAACGCTGGTGATGAGCGACGGCCACCTCACCGGTTGCGGTGTCGATGGTACGCAGAGCCCTGGGTACGGTCGAGATCGGCTTCATCGCAGCTCGGACCCGCAGAACCTCGCCCGTGGTCATGCCACCTTCTGTGCCGCCCGATCGGCCCGACGCCCGACCAATGCCGCCCGCTGCAGGGACGATCTCGTCATGCGCCGCGCTCCCCCGCATTCTGGCGAGGTCGAAACCATCGCCGAGCGCCACTCCCTTGATCGCTTGGATTCCCATCAGGGCGCCGGCAAGCTGCGCATCCAGACGCCGGTCCCAATGCACGTGCGAACCGAGTCCTGGTGGCAGGCCCCAGGCCAGCACTTCGATGATTCCGCCGAGTGTGTCGCCGTCCTTCTGGGCCGCTTCCACTTCGGCGATCATGGCCGCGCCGGCAGTCCGGTCAAAGCAGCGGACCGGATCGGTGTCAATGGAATCGAGGTTGGCGAATGTCGGCAGCACGTCGCTGGGCGCCGTCACCGTGCCGAGCGCTACCACGTGACTGAGGATGGTCGCCCCAAACGCCTGTTGCAGGAAGTTGCTCGCGACCCTTCCGAGCGCCACCCGGGCCGCGGTCTCCCGGGCGCTGGCTCGCTCCAGAATCGGGCGTGCCTCCTCGAAGTCGTACTTCTGCATGCCGACGAGGTCGGCGTGACCGGGCCGCGGTCGGGTCAAGGCCGCATTACGCGCTTGTCCTTCCAGTTCGGCGGAATGGACCGGATCCGCCGCCATCACGGCCTGCCACTTTGGCCATTCGGTGTTGCCAATTTGGATTGCGATCGGTCCGCCCTGCGTCTCACCGTGTCGGATGCCGCCGAGGATTGTGACCTCATCTGCCTCGAACTTCATCCGCGCTCCCCGCCCGAAGCCCAGGCGGCGGCGGGCCAGGGCGGCGACAAGCTCGTCAGTCGTCACGAGTACGTGCGCCGGCAGGCCCTCGAGGGTCGCAACCAGCGCTGGGCCGTGTGATTCGCCTGCGGTCAACCATCGCAGCACGAGATGCAGTCTGTCACGGTCGCCGGCGCGGCCGACCTCTGCTCGAGTTCAGGCAGTCGAGAGTGCTGCCCGGCCGGCGGCGTACAGCGCATCGGCCGCCACGTTACGGCCCGTCATCAGTTCGATCTGCCCGAGCGCCTGCCCGACGAGCAGGTCCAGCCCGTTGATCACTGTCGCCCCCCACTGCTGGGCAGCCCCAGCCAACGCCGTCGGCCACGGTTGGTAGACCACATCCAGAACCAGCGGCGCGCTGTTCGCAATCGCCGGTATCAGTGAATCGGTGGCCCTGGATGTCACGGTCGAGATCAGCAGATCTGCGGCTGGCGGTGCCGTTCCCCAACGCAAGACGATCATGTCGAGCTGCAGCGCGGCACCGAGAGCTTCCAGCTGCTCAGCCCTTTCCGGCGTTCGCGCAACAACGGTGACCTCACGTGCGCCGAGCTGGGCGACGGAAATCAGCGCAGAGCGTGCCGTCGCGCCTGAACCCAACAGGGTTACGGCGGTCGGAACCGCCGAGGACACCTGCCGCACCGCCCAGATCAGGCCATCGATGTCGGTGTTGTAGAGGCGGCGCCGGAGCCCGTCGAAGATCAGGGTGTTCGCAGCGCCGGCGAACCGGGCGAGCGAGTCGACCTCACCCAATTCCAGGGCGGCCGCTTTCAAGGGCATCGTCAGGCTCAACCCGCGCCAGCGGTCGTCGCAGCTCGCGACAAAATCGGTCAGTTGGTCCTCGGTGACGTCGAACCGCTCGTAGGTCCACCCGATCAGACCTAGTTCCTCGTAGGCCGCGCGATGCAATGCTGGCGACAAGGAGTGCGAGATGGGTGAGCCGAGTACGGCACAACGCCGGTCGGTGTCTGGAATCGGCTCAGTTCTCACAGCGACCCGGGTGGGCTTGGCACCAGACCTGAAATTCGTTGCGTATCTTGTGGAAGTCCTTCTCGTTCGTCGCGAATTTTGTCTCGCCCGTGTCCAGATTGACGGTCACGAAGTAGAGCCACTTGCCCTTCGCCGGGTTTCCAGCCGCTTCTAGCGAGGCCCTGCCTGGTGCGGCGATGGGGCCGGGCGGTAGGCCGCGGTATCGATAGGTGTTGTAGGGGGATTTGGTGCGCCGCTGCTTCGGCGTCGTGGTGGTGGTCTTCAAGTCCAGGGCATAGGTCACTGTCGAGTCCAAGCGCAGCTTCATCTTCTTGGCCAGCCGGTTGTAGATCACCCGCGCGACCTTCGCACGGTATTGGTCTTTGTTGACCTCGCGCTCGATGAGGCTCGCGATGATGACCGAGTCGTACGGCGATCGCTTGAGTTGCTGGGCCGATGCCTCCAAACCGACCTGGCCGGCAACCAGCTTGTACTGATCGACCATCTGGCGCAGTGTTGAGGCTGCGGTCGCATCCTCGGTCAGCTCATAGGTCTCCGGGAAGAAGAATCCTTCCGGTTTGTTTTTCGCGTACTTGGGCAGGCCGAGGCTCTCGGGTTTCTTCAGAGCAGCCTCGTACGCGGATCGGGGAATCTTGGTGCCCTTGACAAGAGCGTCGAGCTGAGCCGTCAAGCGAAGGCCCTCCGGAACCGTGAATTGGAGTCGCACTCGCGACTCGCCGGGGTTGACCAGCACGCTGAGAGCGTCGGTCGCCTTCATCTGAGTCTTCATCCGATAGCGGCCGGCCTGGACGCTGGTTGCGCGCTCCTCGGCGTCGACCGCCTCATTCCAGGCTTTCAGCGACTTCACCACGTCGGCATCGACCAGGATGCCGCCGATCTGGTCAAGCGAGGCACCTTCCGGAACCGTCACAGTGACCGGCGTCTTACCCGGACCCAGGTAGTCCGGAACCTCCCCCATGGTTTCCAGGAAGGTGGAGGCCTTGTCGTAGACGAAATAGCCCCCGAAGACAAGCACCGCGACGGCCACCAGGACGGCTAAGCAGCTTCTACTTTGGCGACCGATCTCTTTTGCGGGACTCGGCTTGACCTCCGGGTCCAACATCTGTGTCACGCTGCGCCTGATCTCTTGTGTTCAGCTGAGCCGGGGACCGCACTTCTGCAGTCCGTTGGCCGGCTCGTCGGCTGCCCGTCAGCCGGGCCCTGCCGATACTAACTCCCCGGGCGGCCCACCCCGGGCACGTTCAAGGTCCAGCGCGTACTCCAAAATGACAACGGCCGCTGCGGCGTCGACCGAGCCGCGCTGCTCTCGTGTGGGCTTGCCGCTTGTCCGCAGCCGACTGGCGGCGGTAACGGTGGTGAGCCGTTCGTCAACTACGCGCACCGGTGCGGGGGCGGCTGCTGCCAACTGGCGGGCCCGCTCTCGAGCCTTTTCGGCCGCCGGGCCTTCCCCTCCGGACAGCGATCGAGGCAGTCCGACGAGCACTTCGATGGCATCATGCTGGGTGATCAAGCCAACAAGCTCCGGGATCTCGGAATCCCCCGCTCTTACCGTCGCCAGTGGATAGGCCAGCACGCCGTCGGGATCGCATGCGGCCACCCCGATCCGCGCATCGCCCCAATCAATTGCTAGCCGGACCCCGGGTCGAATCGGGCTCATCTACCGCGACTCCGGCTAGGACTGCAGCTTGTGCCCGATGGCGTACTCCACGGCTTTGAGGGCGTCGTCGGCTCGACTGGCGTCCGCCCCGCCTCCTTGGGCGATGTCGTCCCGTCCACCGCCACGGCCGCCGAGAGTTTCGCTCGCCGTCCGCACCAGTTCGCCTGCGCTGAGGCCCCGGTCCCGCGCACCTTGGGTCGTCACGACGACCACGCTGGGCTTCTCGCGCGGACCGCCTATCACCGAAATCACGGCCGGCCGATCCTGCACCTTATTGCGGAGTTCGAGCGCGAGCGTACGCAAGTCATTGCCCGACACCCCATCCGCCCGATGCGCGATGTAGTTGACCCCCCACATGTCCTGTGACTTGGCGACAATGCTGGACAAATCGGAGAGCACAGAGGCGCTCTTCAGGTCGGCGATCTGCTTCTCGGCCGCCTTGAGCTGAGCGATCAGCTTGAGCACCCGGTCGGTCAGCTGATCCGGCTGCACCTTCAGCGCGTCTGTCAGGCCCAGCACCAGTGAGCGCTCCTTCGCCAAGTAACGGAATGCCTCGATCCCGACCAGTGCCTCCACTCGCCGCACGCCGGACCCAACCGACGACTCGCCCGTGATCGTCACCAGGCCGATCTGTGACGCGTGTTGCACGTGGGTGCCGCCGCATAGCTCCCGCGACCACGGCCCGCCCATTTCGACGACGCGAACCTCGTCGCCGTAGGTCTCGCCGAACAGCGCTAGCGCGCCGATCTCGCGCGCTCTGGCCAGTGGCATGTAGGTCGCTGTGACGTTCAGGTCGGCCCGGATGGCCCAGTTAGCCGCCTCCTCGACCGCCTCGCGCACCTGCTGGGAGAGCCCGCTCTGCCACGCGAAGTCCAGC
>JBKPML010000163.1:0-8797 GCA_046732135.1 Actinomycetota bacterium | reverse complement strand
GAGACGGCCCAAGCCCCTATCCGTTAGGTGTTCCTCCTAGTCAGAGGCCTGTTTTTGACTTGTGGCAGGTGTTGGATTCGAACCAACGTAGGCGAAAGCCGACGATTTTACAGACCGCTCCCTTTGGCCACTCGGGCAACCTGCCAAGCCAGCCGATCTTGGACCGCTGGCGGGGAGAAACAATAGCAACTCCAGCTCGGCGGCCCAACCGCGCTAGCCAGGCCGCCGGCTCGAGCCTCGCGGCGCTTCGGCAGAATGGCCAGACCAAGCAGTCGGCAGATACGGGAGTGGCAGTCGTGGCAGCAGAAAGTTCGTTCGACGTGGTGAGCAAGGTTGATCGACAGGAGGTGGACAACGCCCTTAACCAGGCCGCGAAAGAGGTCCGCCAACGTTTCGATTTCAAAAACACCGACGCCAAGATCGCTTGGTCAGGTCAGCAAATCGAGATGGAGGCCAACTCCGAAGAGCGAGTCAAGGCAGTGCTCGATGTTTTTCAGTCCAAGCTCGTTCGGCGTGGTGTCAGCTTGAAGGCGCTCGATGCGGAGGAGCCACGTTCGTCAGGCAAGCTGTACAAGATCACGGCAACCACCAAGGAGGGCATCAGCGCCGAAAACTCAAAGAAGGTAGCCAAGCTGATCCGCGATGAAGGACCTAAGGGTGTCAAGGCCCACATCCAGGGCGATGAGCTACGGGTTAGCAGCAAGAGTCGCGACGATCTGCAGGCCGTTCAGGCTTTGATCAAAGCCCAGGATTATGACTTTGCAGTTCAATTCACGAATTACCGCTAGCGCAATCCAAGTGACTCCCGGTGCGACCGCTGGAAGTAGCCGCTCTAGGATGAAAGTTGGCCTCGCAACAGGTGCGAGGCACGTCCAACAGTTGGGAGTGAGCATGGGTTTCCTCGATGACATGAAGGACAAAGCATCCGACCTGGTCGACAAGATCAAAGGCGACGACGACGACACAGCGACCGGTGCCGATGAAAGGTCAGGCGCCGTAGCAGACGCCGGGACCGACACAGCTGCACCAATGGGCACCGCTGATGCCGCAGGCGTTGGGAGTAGCGAAATGGGTGAAGCTGGCACTCCTGCCGGCACAACTTATGACGACACCATGGGCACTCCCGGCGCGGGCATGGGTGAAGCCACCGGCGCAGGCGGCACCACCTACGACGAGAGCATGGCCTCGCCCGGAGTCGGCGTGGGGGAGGCGACCGGCGCTGCCGATCGCACCTACGACGACAGCCTGGGCTCGACGAATCGGACAGTGGAGGATGCGACGGGTGCGGCAGGCAGCACCTACGACGACACGACAGCCACCACGGGTAGCACGTACGACGACACCATGCCTTCGGGCGCCGGGACCATGAGCGCTGACGCCGACGACCCGGCAGTCGCGCTGGGCGACGTCACAACATCGTCTCCCGGCGGCCTTGATTCAGCGGACGAGGATCGCCAAGGCATGTGAGGACAGCCCTTTTCGATTTAAGCAGCGCCATCCTTCGGGGTGGCGCTGTTAGGTTTGGGGGCCAGAATGAGCAGAACCGACTTCGAGCAGCGAGCCCAGGAGCTGCTGCCGGACTACGTTGGGGCTTACTTCCGCGCCACTGCAGGCTCAGGCGTTGGCGACGCTGAAGGTATCGCCGACTGGTCAGCCGTGCGCTTTCGCCCGTACGCGCTGCGCGATGTCAGCGCTATCGACACCGCAACAACCGTCCTCGGCACGCCAGTTCAGACGCCGGTCCTGATCGCACCGATGGCACAGCAAGTTGCGGCCAATAGCGAAGCTGAACGGGCGATGGCCCGCGCCGCCAAGGCGGTTGGAACCTTGCTCGGGGTCTCCAACCACGCCGCGGTACCATTCGCTTCGATTGCCGCCGAGGGCGCACCCTGGTGGTTTCAGGTCTATGTCGCCCGCGACCGGCATCTCACTGAGCTCCTCGTGCGACGGGCAGTCGAACAGGGGGCATCCGCGCTGATCCTGACCGTCGACATGATGGCACTGCTACCGGCCGCCGTGAATCCGCGGAGCTGGGTCGACGGCCCCGCCAAGGCTCGGATGACCAACCTCACACCCGATGAGCTGGCCGCCGCTGGGCCGGAGGGCGTCGCCACGGATACCACCATCGGATTCGACACCATCGGCTGGCTCCGCGAGCTGAGCGGACTACCAGTCATTGTCAAGGGTGTTCTCCGCGGCGATGACGCCCGGTGCTGTGTTGAGGCTGGTGCGGCCGGGATCGTGGTCTCGACACATGGTGGGCGTCGACTGGGACCTTCGATCAGCTCCGCCCGAGCACTGCCGGACGTTGTCGAAGCGGTCGACGGTCGGGCCGAGATCTATGCCGACAGCGGCATTCGTACCGGTGAGCACATCGCGGCCGCGCTCGCAATGGGTGCGCGGGCGGTGTTCGTGGGCCGGCCGCTGATTTGGGCTCTTGCGGTGGAAGGTTCGGAGGGGGTACGCACCGTGCTCACCGAGCTGACCGCTGAGTTCGCGCTCGTTATGATCCAGCTCGGCGTCTCAGACCTGGATGCGTTGACGTCAGACCTTCTGCCATGACTTCTCGAATCAGTCATACCACCATCGATTCCCGCGATGCCTATGCCCAATCCGTGTGGTGGGCGGAGGTCTTGGGCATGGGAGAAGACCCCGACGATCCGAACGAGCCCGGTGACGAGGAATGCCTCATCCGTTCCTCGGATCGCGCCGCTGAACTGCTGTTCATCGAGGTGCCGCAGGGCAAATCAGTCAAGAACCGGATCCATTTCGACCTAAGGCCCACCGACCGTAGCCGCGACGAAGAAGTGGAACGCGTGCTTGCGCTCGGCGCTACTCAGATCGCGGACCGGCGCAACGCGGACCGGACTGGCTGGGTCGTGCTCGCTGACCCCGAGGGCAACGAGTTCTGCATCCTGCGCAGTAACGCCGAATTAGCTGCCTCTCCCCGACCTTGACCCTCGTACGCAGACTTTGAGCCCAATATTTGAGGGTCAAAGTGGGCGCACGGGGGTCAAGGTCGCAAAACCCGCAAAAGATGGCCGTAAAATGGACTACTGGGCAGGCTCACGGCGTTAACGCAACGATTCCCTCTGACCGACGACCGGGGACGCTAGGCCATGAGGAAGAAGGCAGATACCTGTGCGACAGGTTCGTACGCTCGACCGCGTAGTCATCCGCTTCGCCGGGGACTCCGGCGACGGTATGCAGTTGACCGGCGATCGGTTCACCGCCGACTCCGCGGTGTTCGGCAACGACATCTCCACGCTGCCCAACTTCCCGGCTGAAATCCGCGCACCGGCAGGTACGCTGCCCGGGGTTTCCAGCTTCCAGCTGCATTTCGCCAACTATGACATCATGACGCCCGGCGACCGGCCGGATGTGCTGGTCGCCATGAATCCGGCGGCGCTCAAGGCCAACATCGCCGACCTTCCCCGAGGTGGGGTCATCATCGCCGACACGGCAGACTTCACCAAGCGCAATCTTGCTCGGGTCGGCTACGAGAGCGACCCGCTGACCGACGACTCGCTGGCCGACTATCAGGTGCATGCGTTGAATCTCACCGGCATGACGATCGAGGCCGTCAAAAGTTACGGATTGAGTCGCAAGGACGCCTCCCGGGCGAAGAACATGTTCGCGCTCGGCCTGCTCTCCTGGCTCTACCATCGGCCGACTGAGGGCACGATCAACTTCCTGAGCGCCAAGTTCGCCTCCAAACCCGATATCCGGGATGCCAATCTGACCGCCTTTCGGGCCGGTTACGCATTCGGGGAAACCACCGAAGTGTTCGCCGTCACCTATGAAGTGGCCCCAGCACCGATGCCAGCCGGCAAGTATCGACAGATTTCGGGCAACCTGGCGCTGGCCTACGGCCTGATCACCGCTTCCCGGAAGGCCGGGCTGCCGCTCTTCCTTGGCGCATATCCGATTACCCCGGCCTCCGATGTGCTGCACGAGCTGAGCAAGCACAAGCGGTTCGGCGTCACAACCTTCCAGGCAGAGGACGAGATCGCCGGAGTCGGCGCAGCGCTCGGTGCCAGTTTCGCCGGCCATCTCGGCGTTACCACTACCTCAGGCCCCGGTGTCACGCTGAAGGCGGAGACCATCGGCTTGGCCGTGATGACGGAACTCCCGCTGATCGTCTGCGATATTCAGCGCGCCGGTCCAAGTACCGGGATGCCGACGAAAACCGAGCAGGCCGATCTGCTGCAAGTGATGTTCGGTCGCAACGGCGAAGCGCCGGTGCCGATCCTGGCTCCCCAGTCGCCATCGGATTGCTACGACATTGCGCTGGAGGCTGTTCGCATTGCGATCAAGTACCGCACGCCGGTCGTGCTGCTCTCCGATGGCTATCTGGCGAACGGCGCGGAGCCCTGGCTGGTGCCCGATGTCGCAGCCATTCCGCCAATCGACCCGGAATTCGCGACAGAAAACAACGCGATCAACAAGGCCGGCGAATCTGTCTTTTTGCCGTATCGCCGTGATCCGCTGACGCTGGCCCGCCCTTGGGCGATTCCGGGCTCGTCCGGGCTAGAGCACCGGATTGGCGGGATCGAAAAAGCTCGTGACACGGGCGAGGTCTCGTATGACCCAGCCAACCATGAAGAAATGGTTCGACTGCGGCAGGCCAAGATCGACGGGATCGTGCGGGACATTCCCGACTTGGTCGTGGACGATCCGGCAGGCCCGGGCGGCAGACATGCAAGAGTCCTGGTGCTGGGTTGGGGGTCGACCTACGGTCCGATCGTCGCAGCCGTACGACGGGTGCGGAAGACCGGCCGTCAAGTTGCCTACACCCATCTGCGGCACCTCAATCCCTTCCCCGCCAACTTGGGGGCAATCCTGCGTTCCTACGACCGGGTGATAGTGCCGGAAATGAATCTCGGGCAGCTCGCGCTGCTGCTCCGCGGCAAGTACCTGGTCGACGTGCATAGTTATTCCCGAGTACGGGGTTTGCCGATTTCACTCAGCGAGCTTGCCCGTGACCTAGAGTTCGAGGTCGATCAACTGGAGAGGACCGAAGCGTGACCGCCCAAGATGTGCACGCCGAGCTCGGAACGACGCGTTCCCAGCTTGAGGGAGCGGCGCTTCTCCGATCTCCAGCCGACACGCAATCCGATGAGCGGTCTGAGGCTGTCGAAGAGCATCCTCCGACAATCTCAGGGCCTGGGGTGGCAAGCGAAGGTCCGCCGGCGAGCTCAAAGACAGGTTCGGGCCCCGAGGAGGGCGCTGTTCGGTCCGGCCTAGCCGGGGTGCCGCTGTCCCTGGAGCCGCTGACGCGGAAGGACTTCACCAGCGATCAGGAGGTCCGCTGGTGCCCGGGCTGCGGCGACTACGCAGTACTCGCCGCCTTCCAGGGCTTCATGCCCGAGCTGGGTATCAAGCGTGAGAACACGGTCATCATCTCCGGCATCGGCTGCTCATCGCGCTTTCCCTACTACGTCAACTCCTACGGCCTGCATTCGATTCATGGACGGGCAACGGCCATCGCGACCGGCGTCGCGACCGCCCGCGACGACATCGCCGTCTTCGTGATCACCGGCGACGGCGATGCGCTGTCGATCGGCGGTAACCACCTGATCCATGTGTTGCGGCGCAACGTCAACCTCACGATCCTGCTATTCAACAATCGGATCTACGGGCTGACCAAGGGTCAATACTCGCCCACCTCAGAGCTCGGCAAGATCACCAAGTCCACGCCGTTGGGCTCACTGGACAACCCGTTCAACCCTGTATCACTGGCACTCGGCGCCGAGGCGACCTTCGTTGCTCGGACAATCGACTCGGATCGGAAGCACCTGACCAGCGTGCTGCGGGCGGCTACCGCTCACCGCGGCGCCTCGCTGGTTGAGATCTACCAGAACTGCCCGATCTTCAATGACGGCGCCTTTGAAGCCATGAAGGATCCCAGCACATCAGCAGATGCCATCATTCCGCTCGACCACGGCAAGCCGATTCGCTTCGGCGTTGACGGACATCTTGGCGTCGTCCGGGATCCGAAGACCGGCACCTTCCGGGTTGCAGAGGTTGCCGAAGTCGGCGAGGATGCTCTGGTTGTCCACGATGCTCACGCGACCGATCCGTCCTTCGCCTTCGGACTCTCCCGCCTCACCGATGCTGGAATCCTGCACCGGGCGCCGATCGGCATCTTCCGTGACGTCGAGGCCCCGACCTACGACGATATGGCCCGCGAACAGTTGAGCCTGGCTGCCGGAGACGGCTCGGACGAGAACGCATTGCAGACCCTAGTTTCTGGTGGCGACACCTGGCAGGTGGGCTAAGCCTCTAGGCCGAGGGGTATCCGACCGGACAGATTGAGCCGCGAATGACTGACAATCCCTACGGCGGACCTCCGCCAGATCCCTATGGGCGGGCCCCGCAAGCGGGCGATTGGCAGCCGCCCGATCCACAACCCGGAGCTGGCGGCTACGCGTTCGGGCCCTTCGCGCCTGGCGATGACCAACCCGGTGCTAGTTACCCGGGGCAACTGGGCCCGCCAGCAAGCTATCCGGACGGCTGGTCAACACAGCCACCGCCTGAGCCTGGAGATGGCAGGCGCAAGACATTGATCATTATCGGAGTCGTCGCGCTCGCCCTGATCGTTCTCGGCGTCGGCACGGCGCTGCTGTTGATCAATCTTCGCCAAACGGCGAGCACCGACTCGGGCGGCTCAGCGGCATCGAGCGGTGCCACCTCCCCCGGCCGGACGACCGCGGCGGCTACCGGAGCATCTGACGCCGTCGAGGCCTATCTGACCGCGCTCTCCACAGGAGATGCGGCGAAGGCGCTCTCGTACGGAGCCACCAAACCGACCGAGAGATCAATGCTCACCGACAAGGTCCTGGTCAAGGCCGGCAAGCGAGCGCCATTGTCGGCGATCGACGTCCCCGCTGTCGACGGCCAAAGTTCGGCGACCGTCCAGGCGTCGTACAAGATCGGCAAGACGCCCGTGACCGAAAGCTTCGAGGTGATCAAACAAGGTGAGGCATGGAAGCTGGAACGGGTCGCCGCTGAGGTCGAACTCGGACTGGTCCGCACCGCTTCAGTCCCGTTGCTCATCAACGGCACCAGGGTCACGAAGAAGGCGGTAAGCCTGTTCCCCGGCTCGTATACCTTCAGCACGGGGTTGACCTACCTCGATTACGGGGCCGAGCCAACCATCCTGATCAAGACTCCCAGCGCGTTCCCGAACACCAGCCAGCTGGCGGTGCGCGTCAACGCCAAGGGCAAGGATGCCGCCGTGGCAGCCGTCAAGAAGAGCTACGCCAAATGTCTGAAGAGTTCCGACTCGGCACCGGCGAAATGTCCGAACCGTTGGACGTCCAGCGACGCCAAGTGGCGGCCGGGCACGGTCGACTGGGCGCAGCGTGGGTCCGACCCGTTCAAGAAGGCCAAAGTGGTCACCTCCGGGGTCTATGCGCAGGTAACGATCCCGCTTCGGGTTGAGCTGAGCGGAACCTGCACTCAGCGAGGCCGCACCGGGCGCTGCGTCGGGGCGAGCATCACCGGAACCAGCATCGCGGTGGTCTCCCTCCAGACCAACAAACCGAAGGTCCGATGGTTGTAAGGCCACCGGGCTAACATCGGCCGGGTGACTGATCTCATCGGGACCGAAACCGCCTTGCAGTTCGACTACTTCGACGTGGGAGTCCGGATTCAAGATGATCTCTTCCGGCACGTCAACGGCCGTTGGCTCGCCACTGCCGAGATCCCGGAAGATAAACCGGTCGCCGGCGCCTTTATCGACCTTCGCGATCAGGCCGAGCAGGCCGTACGGGAAATCATCACCGGGCTGCAGCCTTCCGAGCCCGGCAGTGAGCAGACCAAGATCGCCGATCTCTATGCCAGCTTCATGGACGAGGGGGCAATAGAGGCCGCCGGCGCCGAGCCGTTGCGAGATCTGCTGGCTGAGGTCGATGCGGTCGCCGGCATGTCAGAGTTCATGACGTTGGTCGGGCGGTTCAGTCGGCGGGCCGTTGCCGGCCTGGTCGAGTTCGAAGCGGAGTCCGACCCCGGAAATCCCGACCGCTACGTCATGTTCGTCAGCCAAAGCGGGCTAGGCCTGCCGGATGAGGCCTACTATCGCCTCGACGAGCATGCCGAGATTCGCCGCCAGTACCGCGATCACATCGCTGCCTCGTTCTCGCTAGCCGGCATCAACGACTCTGACCGAATGTCCGACATCGTGCTCGATCTCGAGACCAAGATCGCGGCGGCGCATTGGGATCGGGTGAAGTGCCGCGACCTGCGCCTGATGTACAACCCGATGTCGCTGGAGGAGTTCGTCGGCTCCAGTCCGCGACTGAACTGGCGGGCGTTTCTCTCCGGTGCCGATGTGTCGGAGCAGGCCATGGCCGATCTGGTGGTCGCCCAGCCGTCGTTCTTCGTCGAGGTGGCGGAGCTGATCAGCGACGACCGGCTGGCTGCCTGGCGCACTTGGGCCAAGTGGAAGCTGATCTCGTCGCTGTCCCCGTATCTGTCGTCGGCGTTTGTGAACGAGCGATTCCGGTTCTACGGCACTATCTTGTCCGGCACTCCGGTGCTCAAGGATCGCTGGAAGCGCGGCGTCGGGCTGGTCGAGGGCGCCCTCGGTGAAGCGGTCGGAAAGATATATGTCGAGCGCCATTTCTCCCCCACAGCCAAGGAGCGGATGGACGTGCTCGTCGCCAACCTGATCGAGGCATACCGCCGATCGATCACGGACCTGGACTGGATGACTGACGCCACAAAGCAGCGTGCGCTCGACAAGCTGAGCAAGTTCCGGCCGCATATCGCATTTCCGACGAAGTGGCGCGAC